>NZ_SMKJ01000316.1:0-7432 GCF_004348615.1 Micromonospora sp. KC207 | reverse complement strand
GCCCTCCATACCCCGGGCCGCCGCCCTGGTCGGAGGGCTGTCGGCGGGGCCACGCGAGCGCGGCGTGGGCGGTGCCGCGCCATCCGGCTGTAGCATCCTGTGCAACCTCCACCCTCCGGAGACATAGACTGCCTGCCGATGGACACACAGGTCGCTGACACGCTGCTGGGCTCGCTGATCGACGGGCGCTACCGCATCCGCGGTCGCGTGGCCCGTGGCGGCATGGCGACCGTGTACACCGCCACCGACGAGCGCCTGGAGCGCACCGTCGCAGTCAAGATCATTCATCCGACCCAGGCTCCCGAGGCGCGGAGCCGGGCGGCCGGGTTCCTGGAGCGGTTCACCGACGAGGCGAAGACCATCGCCCGGCTGACCCACCCGAACGTGGTGGCGGTCTACGACCAGGGCACCCACCGCGGCCTGCCGTACCTGGTCATGGAGTACGTGCGCGGCCGGACCCTGCGCGACGTGCTCGCCGAGCGGCGCCGGCTCAACCCCGACGAGGCGCTGGCGATCATGGAGCAGATGCTCGCCGCGATCGCCGCCGCACACCGCGCCGGCCTGGTGCACCGCGACGTCAAGCCGGAGAACGTGCTGGTCGCCGAGGCGCCCACCGGCGGGGCCGCGAACCTGGTCGACAGCGTCGTCAAGGTCGCCGACTTCGGGCTGGCCCGGGCCGTGGAGGCCAGCGCCGAGGAGGAGCCGGGCAACCAGCTCATGGCCACCGTGGCGTACGTCGCCCCGGAGCTGGTCACCGACGGCCGCTCCGACCCCCGCACCGACGTGTACTCGGCCGGCATCGTGCTGTTCGAGATGCTCACCGGCCGGGTCCCCTACGACGGCGACCGCCCGGTGGACGTCGCCTGGCAGCACGTCGACCGGGACGTGCCGGCCCCGTCGACGCTGGTGCCCGGCCTGCCCCGGGCGCTCGACGACCTGGTCGCCCGCGCCACCCGCCGCGACCCGGGCGCGCGCCCGACCGACGCCGGCGCCCTGTTGGCCGAGGTCCAGGTGGCCCGCGACGACCTGGGCAACCCGAACACGCACACCGCAGTGCTGCGCCCGGTGGCCGACGAGACCAACCCGATGGCCCAGCCGACCATGGCGGTCGCGGCGGTCCGGCCGGTGCAGCGCCCGGCCTGGGCGCGGCTGCCGGAGCCCGAGCCGCAGCGTCCGCACCCCCGTCGGGCCGTCCCCGGAAGCGACGGGCCGGCGTCGCGGCTCGCCGCGCTGCGTACCCGGATCATGGGCGACCCGCGCGGCCGCAGGGGCGTCCTGGCGGCCGTGGTGGTGCTCGGCCTGGTCGTCGCGCTCACCGGCTGGTGGTTCGGATTGGGCCGGTACACGGTGGCCCCGGAGCTGGTCGGTCTCAACAAGGCCGAGGCAGAGGGGCAGGCCGGCCGGGGCGGGTTCGTGCTGCGCTACGCGCAGCCCCGCTACGACGAGAAGATCCCCCGCGACGCCGTGCTGGCGCAGGACCCGACCTCGGCGGCCCGGATCGTCAAGGGCGGCACGATCACCCTCACCCTGTCCCGGGGCCCGGAACGGCTGCCGGTGCCGGACGTGGTCGGCAAGGACTTCGAACTCGCCGAGGCCGACCTGACCAACGCCGAGCTGGTGGTGGCCAAGGGCGGCTCCCGCTACGACGACAACCTGCCCGAGGGCGTGGTGGTGGCCATTGACCCGAAGGTCGGCACCGAGGTTAAGCCCGGTACGAAGGTCACCGTCATCCTCAGCAAGGGCAAGGCCCCGGTGTCGGTGCCCAACCTGGTCGGCAAGAACCTCACCGACGCCCGGACCACCCTGGCCCAGCTCGGCCTGGTGCCGGTGGAGACGTACAAGGACTCGGACAGGCCGCGCGACGAGATCCTCGGGCAGAGTCCCGGCAACGGCACCGGTGTGGAGAAGGGCACCCAGGTCAAGCTCGACGTCAGCAAGGGCCCGCCGCAGGTCGTCGTGCCCCGGGTGGTCGACCTGCCCTGCCAGCAGGCCAAGCAGCAACTGGAGGGCCTGGGCCTGCCGGTGAACGTGCAGTTCAACCCCAACGGCATCGTCCGGTTCCAGAACCCGGGGGAGAACTCGCCGGTTCCGCCGGGCACCCCGGTCACGATCGGCTGCCTGTGAGCACGCCCGCACCGCGCCGGCCGGTCGGCTCGCACACCCCCACCTCGGGCGGGCTGGCGAAGGCGGCCCTGCCATACGTCGACGCCGCCGCCTCCGAGGTCGTCCAGGTCTACGTGTCCAACTCCCGGGGCTGGGCGCTGCCGGCGGGCGACCCGGCCCAGGACGCGCTGTTCCGCGACGGCTGCGCCGCGCGCGGGGTGCCCGTGTTCATCCACGCGTCCCTGCTGGTGAACCTGGGCTCGCCCACCCCGGCCACGGTCGAACGATCCGCGCAGACCCTGGCCCACGCGCTGCGCCGGGGCCGGGCGATCGGCGCGCGGGGCGTGGTCTTCCACGCCGGCAGCGCGGTCGACGCCGGGTACGCCGACACGGCCCTGCGCCAGGTACGCGAGGCCCTGCTGCCGCTGCTCGACGAAACCGTGGCGGCGGGCGGCCCGCTGCTGCTGGTCGAGCCGAGCGCGGGCGGCGGCCGGTCACTGGCCTCCCGGGTGGAGCACCTCGGCCCGTACCTCGACGCGGTCGACCGCCACCCCGGCCTGGGCGTCTGCTTCGACACCTGCCACGCCTGGGCCGCCGGGCACGACCTGGCCGCCGAGGGCGGGATGACGGCCTGCCTGGACACGCTGGTGGCCACGGTCGGGCCCGATCGGCTGCGGCTGGTGCACGCCAACGACTCGAAGGACCTGTGCGGCTCGACCCGGGACCGGCACGAGAACATCGGCAAGGGCAGCATCGGCGAGCCGGCGTTCGCCGAACTGATGGCCCATCCCGCCACGGCGGGCGTCCCGATCGTGGTGGAGACCCCGACGGAGAAGCACGAGGGCCACGCCACCGACATCGCCACCCTCAACCGCCTGCACCCCTGACCCGGGGCGGGTGCTCAGCGGCGCAGGAGGGCCATGAGGACGGCGGCGGCCCGGTCGATCGCGTCGTCGTCGACGTCGAGGTGAGTGACCAGGCGGGCCAGGCGCGGGCCGAGCACCGAGATCAGCACACCCTCGGCCCGGGCGGCGGCGGCCAGGCCCCGCGCGTCCAGCTCGGTCTTGGTCAGGTCGAGCGGAACCAGGTTCGTGCGCACCGGCGAGACGAGCACCCCGAACGGGGCGAGCGCCTCCGCCAGGCGGGCGGCCTTCGCGTGGTCGTCGGCGAGCCGGTCGACGTGGTGGGCGAGGGCGTACCGGCCGGCGGCGGCGAGCACGCCGGCCTGGCGCATCCCGCCGCCCATCCGCTTGCGAATCGTCCGGGCCCGCCCGATCCGCTCGGCGCTGCCCACGACGAGCGAGCCGACCGGCGCGCCGAGGCCCTTGGAGAGGCAGACGGACAGCGTGTCGAACAGCGCCCCGTACTCCGCCAGGGGCACCCGGTCGGCCACGTGCGCATGCCAGATCCGGGCCCCGTCGCAGTGCAGGGCGAGCCCGTCGGTGTCGGCGACCCGGCGCAGCTCGCGCAGGGTGCCCAGAGGAATCACCCCGCCGCCACCCCGGTTGTGGGTCTGCTCGACGGCGATCGCCCGCGTCGGCACCGCGAAGTAGCCGTCCGGCCGGACCATCCCGGCGACCACGTCGGGGGCGAGATCCGCGCCGGCCGCCGGCCACGTCCGCGACGAGATTCCGCCGTACGCCGCCGCCGCGCCGATCTCGTACGTGACCACGTGTGCGTCGGCGTCGCAGAGCAGCTCATCGCCGGGCGGCACCACCAGTTGCAGGGCGATCTGGTTGGCCATCGAACCGGTCGGGGCGAACAGGGCGGCCTCGTGCCCGAACAGCTCGGCGACCTCGGCTTCGAGGGCGTTGACCGTCGGGTCCTCGCCGTAGACGTCGTCGCCGACCTCGGCGGCGGCCATCGCCTCCCGCATCCCGGCCGTGGGCCGGGTCACGGTGTCCGAGCGCAGGTCGACGACCGTCCCCCCGCGGTCAGCCACGGTGCTGGTTCCGGCCGCCGACTGCGGGGCTCGCAAGCTCACTCCTCGCGTCAGCCACGGTGCTGGTTCCGGCCGCCGACTGCGGGGCTCGCAAGCTCACTCCTCGCGTCAGCCACGGAGCATCTCCGCCACCAGGAAGGCCAGCTCCAGCGACTGCTGGGTGTTCAGCCGAGGGTCGCAGGCGGTCTCGTACCGGTCGGGCAGGTCCAGGTCCTCGATGCCCTGCGCGCCGCCGAGGCACTCGGTGACGTCCTCGCCGGTCAGCTCGACGTGCAGGCCGCCCGGGTGGGTGTCCAGCCCCCGGTGCACCTCGAAGTAGCCGAGCACCTCGTCGACGATCCGGTCGAAGTGCCGCGTCTTGTAGCCGTTGGATGACTCGTGGGTGTTGCCGTGCATCGGGTCGCACTGCCAGACCACCTTGGCACCGGCGGCAGTGACCTTCGCCACGATCGGCGGCAGGGTGTCGCGGACCTTGTGGTTGCCCATCCGGCTGATCAGCGTGAGCCGGCCGGGGACGTTCTCCGGGTTGAGCTTCTCGCAGAGCTCGATCGCCTCGTCGGGGGTGGTGGTCGGGCCGAGCTTCACACCGATCGGGTTGGCGATGCGGGAGATGAAGTCGATGTGCGCCCCGTCGATCTGCCGGGTGCGCTCGCCGATCCACAGGAAGTGCCCGGACAGCCCGTACGCCCGGGTGTCGGAGACCCGGGTGAGCGCCCGGTCGTACTCCAGGGCCAGGGCCTCGTGGGAGCAGTAGAGGGTGACCGTGCGCAGCGCGTCGTCCTCGGTCATCCCGCAGGCCCGGATGAACGCGATGGCCCGGTCGATCTCCCGGGCGATCGCCTCGTACCGCTCGCCGGCCGGGGAGTTCTTGACGAAGCCCTTGTTCCAGTCGTGCACCGCGTGCAGGTCGGCCAGCCCGCCGGCCAGGTACGCCCGGAGCATGTTCATCGCTGCGGCCGAGTTCGCGTACGCCCGGATCATGCGCTGCGGGTCGGCGACCCGCGCCTCCGGCGTGGCCTCCAGCGAGTTGATCAGGTCGCCGCGGTAGGCCGGCAGCCCGCGGGCGTCGGTCGGCAGCGACCGGGGCTTGGTGTACTGCCCGGCGACCCGGGCGACCTTGACCACCGGCAGGGACGCCCCGTAGGTGAGCACGATCGCCATCTGGAGCAGGGTGCGGGCGTTGGCCAGCAGATGGCTCTCGGTGTTGTCGGCGAACGTCTCGGCGCAGTCGCCGCCCTGGAGCAGGAACGCCTTGCCCTCGCAGACCAGGGCGAGCTTGCGCCGCAACTGGTCGACCTCGTACGGCGCGACGACCGACGGCACGGTGTCGAGCACCTTGCAGACCTCGGCGACCTGGGCCTGGTCCGACCACGGCGGTGTCTGCGCGCGGGGCAGGTCCCGCCAGCGGTCCAGGCCGAGGGCGGCGTCCTCGGCGGAGTCGACGGTCGGACGGCTGGTCTGCAGGCCCGGGCTGCCCACCGCGGGATGGCTCAGCTGATGCCACTCATGGCGCATGACGAAAGCGTACGGCGACCGCCGGAGCCGACGACGGCCGAGGCAGACGATTCCGGCAGTTGGGAGGTCACCGGGCCCGGCCCGCGTGGCCGGGGCGAGGTCAGGGGGTGACCGACGGCTCCGGGGTGTGCCCGCCCGGCGCCTCGCTCGCGACGCACCAGTCGGCGCCGCTGCGGGTGACGGTGAACAGCAGCGGCCGGGTGGCCCTGCGGGAACCGGAGGTCACGGTGATCTCCGTGCTGACCTCCTGCCCGCTGGCGCCGGCACGCACGTCGGTGATCGTCGCCCCGGACACCGTGAAGTGGTCGGCGAAGTCGCCGTTCGGGCCGGTCGCGGCGGCGTCGAAGCCCTCCTGGGCGGGGGCGCAGAGCTGGCTGCGCCCGGCGGCCACGTCCTTGGCGATCATCGCGTCGAGGTACGCCTGCACCCGCTCCCGGGACTTCGCGGCGGCCTCCTCGGCGGGCGCCCGGCCGGGCTGCCGCTCGGCGGTCTCCTCGGCGTCGCTGCCGCAGCCGAGCAGGGCGAACGGGAGGATCGCGAGTGTCGCGACCAGCGCCGCCCTGGTGTTCGTCACGCCCATTCGTTCCTCCCCTCGGCCCCGGCACCGGGACCCGTCGATGGGCGAGTCTGACACATCGCCCCCGTGCCACGCCCGTGCCGGGCCCGGGAACCGCCGTTCACACGGTTCCCGGGCCCGGGGTGGTTAACAGGGGACCCCTGCTCTACCGAATGCGTTGGCAGGGGCCCTTCCTTGCGTCAGCCGAGGCCGCCGGAGATGGCGCCGATCAGCTCGCCGTTGGTCGTGTCGCCGGACAGCTCCCAGAAGAACGCCCCGCCGAGGCCCTGGTTCCTCGCGTACGTCATCTTGCCGCCGATGGTCGACGGGGTGTCGTAGCTCCACCAGTTGCTGCCGCACTTGGCGTACGCGGTGCCGCCGACCGTGCCCGTGGCCGGGCAGGTGTTCTTGAGCACCTTGTAGTCCTCGATGCCGGCCTCGTAGGTGCCCGGGGCGGCGCCGGTGGCGGCGCCGCCCGGCGCGGACTGGGTGACCCCGGTCCAACCCCGGCCGTAGAAGCCGATGCCGAGCAGCAGCTTGCCGGCCGGGATGCCCTTGCCCTTGAGCTTCTGGATCGCGGCGTCGGAGTTGAAGCCCGCCTGCGGGATGCCGGCGTACGAGTAGAGCGGGGAGTGCGGGGCGGTGGGACCCTGCGCGTTGAAGGCGCCGAAGTAGTCGTACGTCATCGGCATGATCCAGTTGAGCTGGCTGGCCGCCCCGGCGTAGTCGGTGGCGTCGATCTTGCCGCCGGTGCTGCCGTCGGCGGTGATCGCAGCGGTGACCAGCGCGGAGGAGCCGAACCTCGACCGCAGCGCGGACACCACGCTCCCGAACGCGTTCGGGCCGCTGGCGTCGCAGGTGAGGCCGCAGGCGTTCGGGTACTCCCAGTCGACGTCGATGCCGTCGAACACGTCGGCCCAGCGCGGGTCCTCCACCAGGCTGTAGCAGCTCTCGGCGAACGCGGTCGGGTTCTGCGCGGCCTGGGTGAAGCCGCCCGACCAGGTCCAACCGCCGAAGGACCAGATGACCTTCAGGTGCGGGTACATCCTCTTCAGCTTGCGGAGCTGGTTGAAGCTGCCGCGCAGCGGCTGGTCCCAGGTGTCCGCGACGCCGTCGACGCTGTCGGCCGCGGTGTAGGCCCTTTCGTAGTCGGCGTAGCTGTCGCCGATGGCGCAGCGACCGCCGGTGGTGTTGCCGAAGGCGTACAGGATGTGGGTCAGCTTCGCGGCGGACCCGCTCGTGTGGATGTTCTTGACATGGTAGTTGCGGCCGTAGACGCCCCACTCGGCGAAGTACCCGACGACCTTCTTGCCGCC
>NZ_SMKJ01000315.1:0-7533 GCF_004348615.1 Micromonospora sp. KC207 | reverse complement strand
GGCTGGTCCAGCCCGAGCCGTCCCAGCACGTCGCCGACCCGGTCGGCCACCTCGCGGGCGGAGGTGTCGGGTGCCGAGCGCAGCCGCGCCGCGTAGGTCAGGGTCTCCCGGGCGGTGAGGGCCACGACCGCCATCAGCTTCGTCAGGTCCGTCGCGACCGTCGGCTCGACATTCGCCGGCACCACCTCGGCCATCAGGTCCGGCGCGGTCACCGGCGCTACCCGGCCCCAGTGCCGTTCCGACGTCATCGAGTCGCAGTCGACGAGGTGCACGGCGGGCCCCGGCCCGTCAAGGGTGTACAGCACGTTCTCCGGTTGCAGGTCGTTCACCACCACGTCCCGGCCGTGCAGCCAGCGGACCGCCCGGATCAGCCGGCCCAGCACGGCCAGCCGCACCGCCGTCGGGGCGCCGGGGCGACCGGCCGCCCCGAGCAGCCCGTGCAGGGGGCGCGGGGTGAGCCGCCCGTCCCGGCGGCGGGTGAAGAAGCGGTCGGCTGCGGGCGGGACCAGCACGCCAGTGAGCCGGCCGCCGGCCCGCACCGCGTACCGGGGCCAGGCGGCGAGCTGATCCAGCCGGTCGCGGTCCGGCGCGGGCAGCTCCCACCGCCAGCGGATCAGCCGCAGCAGCGCCCCCTCGTCGATCAGGTCACGGTGCTCCGGCCGGAAGCGCTTGTAGAGCTGGTCGTGCCCCCGGTGGCGGTGCCAGTCGAGGACGGCGTTGCCGCCGCTGAGGATGACGACGCCGGGCGCGTCGCGGCGCTCCAGCAGCGCCTCGTCCACCACCATCCCGCCGGGTGGCCCCTCACTCATCGCCGGCCCCCTCGCCGATCCACACCGCGACCGCAGACCGGTCGTCGGCCCAGTACTCGTCGACGAAGCCGACGTGGTTGACGAAGTCCAGCCAGGACGGCGGGGTCCGCCACTCCCGGGCGAGCTGCCGGGCGAGCGGGGAGACGGTGGTGTCGAGGGCCCCCGCGAACCCGTCGCTGCCGAGTAGCAGCGCGGCCCCGGGCGGCAGGTCGTACGCGTGGGTGAACGGCCGAACGTGGGTCGGTACGTCCCGGGTGGCGTTGTCCGCCCCACCACGCTCGTGGTGCACCGGCTCCCACCGGTCCGCGTACAGCGCCCACGCCTCGGAGTCGCCGACGCCGTGCACGGTGACCTGGGCGCCGTCGAAGCGGGGTAGCACCTCGGCCACCACGAGGGTGCACGCCCCTTCGAGCCGGACCCCCTCGGGCAGGGACCGCACCATGCCGTCGGCGATCGCCTCGAAGAGCCGGTCGCCGTTGCCGGCGAACGTGATCCCCTCGGGGCGGCTCACGCACAGGTGCAGGGCGGCGGTCACCGCCTCGGCGGCCACCCGACCCGAACGCGGCAGCGAGCCGAGCCCGTCGGCCACCGCGAGGTAGAGCGCCGAACGGCCCTCGTCCCAGGCCGCGCCGATGGCGTCCTGCCCCTCGGTGCCGAGGCCAGCGTGGGTGGCACCGCGCAAAGTGGCGGCGCGGACGACCAGCCGTGCCGTCGGGCGGGGGCCTTCGGCCGTGCCGCACCAGCCGTGGAACACCGAACTGTGCCAGCCGCCGCCGGCGACCACCCGGGCGGGCAGCCGAGGTTCCGGTTCCCGCCCGCCCCGGGGCGGTTCCACGACCAGTCGGCGCACCGCCGGCCGTTCGGCGACAGGCCGGGGCGGGGCGACAGCGCCGCCGGCCGTCCAGGGGGCGGCGTCGACGCCGGCCGACCAGTGCACGGCGTCGCCGCCGGTGCCGTGCGCCCCGGACGCGCCGCCTCCGTAGGGCGGCGGTGTGCCGGGGATGCCGCCGTGCGGCGGCGGTGTGCCGGGGATGCCGCCGTGCGGCGGCGGTGCGCCCGAGCCCTGGTGCGGCGGCGATGCGTCGGGGGCGTCGTCGCGGCGGGCGGGACGGGTGTCGCGGATACGGGCGAGCCGGTCGGCCGCCCACCACCACACCCAGCTGCCGGGGTAGGTCGGGCCGACGCCGGAGCGGTGGCGCAGGAGAACGGCGACCAGCAGCGCGACGCCCACCAGGATGAGAAAGGCCGTCGTGACGACCACCAGATCAGCCATTGACCCGTCGCATCCCGTGCGGCTCATCCATGATCATCTCGCCGGCACGGACCGAGAGCGTGATGCTGCGCTCGACGACCTCGACGACACTGCGGGCCAGGCCGTCCCCTGCCGCGCCGGGTTTCGCCAAGAACGCGTTGCGCCGCCCGTCGGGCCGGCCGGTGGCGATCTCCCAGAGGGTCCTCGGGTGCGCGTCGGGCAGCCCGACGGTGGCGATCCGCGCCTCGACCGGCGGCGCGACCAGCCGGTCCCGGTACGGCATCCACTCGGCCGGCATCTGGTAGCGGTCCTCCGCGTACGGGGCGCCGTCGGTGATGAAGAAGACCAGCGGCCGGGCCACCTTCACCCGGTGCCCCAGCCGCGCCCCGTGCGCCTCGATAGTCCGGTTGTCCTCGGCGATCCGCTCGCCGAGGAACCGCAGCGCCGCCACGTAGTCGGTCTGCCGGCCGTCCCGCGGGCTGCGGACGAGCACCGGGCCGTCCAGCGACGTCATCGGGCAGAGCAGCTCCGGCCGGTCACCGAAGGCGATCACGCTGATCCAGACCGCCTTCGACAGCGCCGGGGAGTCCGACAGCGACATGATCAGATCCGGGATCATCTCGGTGAACGCCGCCTGCGGCGAACGGGAACCCGGCGTGCTCCGGCGCATCGAGCCGGACACGTCGAGCAGAATGTAGACGGGGTACGTCTTGCGCTCGGAGACGGCGACGCTCACCGGGATCCCCCGGCGGGATCGGTGTCACCCGACGGCATGGCCAACGGCATCGTCGGCGCGTCCTGCAGCAGGTACTCGGCCCGCGCGTCGACCACCTCCTCGCGGAGCATCTCCACGTCCACGTTGCGCATCCGGGCGTCGAACTCGACCTTGGTGACGGCCGAGGCGTGTTCGGCGTTCATCTGGTACCGGGCCAGTTCCTCCTGGATGACCAGGCGGCGGCGTTCGGTTTCGGCGACCACGCGCTGGGCCCGGCGCTGCCCGGCGAGCCGGTCGGCGACGACCCGGTCGTACGCGGTGACGCCGGAGAGGAACTTGACCACCACCGGCAGCGAGTCCACCGCGATGAAGAACAGCCGCAGCGCCCACTCGGCCGCCCGCATGTAGCCGTTCTGCTTGACGAGGGTGCCGAGCGCGCCGAGGCGTTCGAGCAGGCCGATCCCCTTCTGGTTGGCCCGGAACTCCGCCGCCTTCTCCGCGATGCCCTCGTTGATCAGCCGGGCCGTGTCGCCCCGCCGGTCGGCGACCTCGCGGGTCAGGTTCTCGATGTCGGCGTTGAGCGCGGTGAGCCGCCGGTGGTTGGCGTCCATCCGCTGGTCGCGCCGGTACTGCGCGGCCTGCTCGCGCAGCCGTCGGCAGTTCGGCCCCACGCCGAAGTCGCCGGTGGTCTCGTCGCTGTCGGTGCCGTTGCACTCCATCCGGGCGAGCCGCTCCAGCCGGGCGTACTCCTTGTCGTCCGCGTCGGTGTCCGCCTTGAGGGTTTTCGCCTGCTCCTGGAGGTCGACGAGTTCGCGCTGCCTGGCCTCGGAGTCGGTCGTGACCCCGAGCCGCAGGTCGGCGCAGCGGTCCTCCTTCGCCTCCGGGCCGTCGAACTCCGGGGTGCCCGGGACCGGGTTGCACCGCTTCAGCTCGCTCTCGTGCGCGGTGACCTCGGCGGTCCGCTGGTCGTTGATCTCCTTCTCGATGGCGGTGTGGAACACCCCGAGCAGCAGCGGCTCGGCGATGATCACGCCGAAGATGGCGGCGAGCACCAGCCGGGGCAGCAGCTTGCGGAACCGCCGGCCCGGCCGGGGTTCGGCTGTGCCGGCCATCAGCCAGCGGTCCAGACAGAGGATGAACGCCCCCCACACCGGGACGAACACCAGGACCGTCGGGTGGAAACCGTCGAAGACGAAGTACAGGGCCGCCGTCATCGAGAACATGGCCATGACTGCGGTACCGAGCACCACCCCGCCCATCGCGGTGTACCGGGACCGCTCCGTCGGCACGGTGTCGAGCAGGTCCTCGTCGACGCCGGTGAGCGTGCGCAGCACCCGTCCGGTGCCGCCGCGTGGCCGTGCGCTCACTTGTTCCCCCAGGTGTAGTTGTCGGGCATGAAGGCCGGGCTGCCGTCGTCGGCCGGCGGGGCGTCGAACGCGCCGCCGTCCGGCATTCCCTCGACGCCGCCATCGCCGTCGGGGGGCACGGTGGTCGTGACGGCGGTGGTACGGGCCCGGGGCACCGTCGCGAGGCGCTGCGGTTCGAGCGCCACGTCGACGAGTTGGGTCCGCAGGCCGGGCACGATCATCGGGCGTACGTCGTGGTACGCGAAGATCCGCGCCATGGCGTTGCGGTGGAAGTGCTCCCACCCCGTGTGCGGGTCCGTGGCCTGGGCCAGGAAGCGCAGCCGCCGGTCGGCGACCAGGTGATCGGTGAGCAGGGGTTCGATATCCCAGCAGCCCGCGTCGAGCACCAACTGCGGGTCGGTGACCCAGCAGTGGAACCGGGCCCGTAGCAGCACGCAGGTGCGGGGGTCGGCGGTGGGCAGGTAGGCGACCGCCTCACGCAGGGTGTGCCGGGTCGAGACGACGGCCACGGCGACGGCGTCGACCACGATCTCGTCGTCCAGCCGCAGGCCCCCGT
This sequence comes from Micromonospora sp. KC207, assembly GCF_004348615.1. Taxonomy (NCBI): domain Bacteria; kingdom Bacillati; phylum Actinomycetota; class Actinomycetes; order Micromonosporales; family Micromonosporaceae; genus Micromonospora; species Micromonospora sp. KC207. Next base: position 2,834 of record NZ_SMKJ01000315.1, on the reverse strand, counting down.
CGGGCAGCGTCTCGTACGTGTCCCCGTGCTGGAACACCAGCACGGTGCCCGGCGGCTGCTTGGGAATGTCGCGCAGCTCCCGGCGGGCCCGCCGGAACAGGCGACGCTCCACCGGGTTCAGTTCCGCCGAGTCGACGACGGGATACCCCGTGCCGGGCCGTGCCGGGGACTGGACGTCGTCGTGGTGCTGGCTCATCGACCTCTGGCCTTTCGTTCCGGGGTGGTCGGCGCGTTCCGGGATGGTTGGGCTCGTTCCGAACGGCCGATGCGGCTGTCAGAGCTGGCCCCGCCGGGGCGCCTCGTCGAGGCCGCCCAGCTCGGCGGCGGTCACGACGAGGCGGGCCGCGTTGTGGGCGGCGAGTTCGTGGAACTCGTCGGTCTTGTCGAAGCCCCAGTCGCAGATGGCCTTCACGACGATCCAGTCGACCTTGGCGTGGGCGGCGGCGGCGTACACGCCGGCGCCCTCCATCTCCCCGCCGATCGCGTCGGGATGCCGGGACGCGAGCTCGTCGCGCAGCGAGCGGGCGCTGACCAGCGTGCTGGCCGACAGCATCGGTCCGAAGTGGACGGCCGCGCCCGTCCAGTTCTGCTGCGCGTCCCGGAACCGGCCGAGCAGCATGGGCGGCGGGGTGACGTGGTCACCCCGGTCGATGATCCGCCGGGGGCCCTCCGGCGCCGCGGACCGGGCCAGCTTCGCGGCGGCCTCCGCGCCGCTGCGCGCCGGCTCGCCGGGCTGGTACCCCTGCGGCTCGGCCTCCTTGTGCAGGTCGATCGCCCGCAGCTGGGTGCAGACCAGGACGTCGCCGAACTCGTGCTCGCCGGGGCGCAGCCCGTAGCAGATGCCGGCGAGGATCAGGAAGTCCGGGTTGATCTGGCTGATCAAGGCGGCGGCGCCGATGGCGGCCGAGCCAGGCCCGACCGCGCCGGGCTCGACCTGCGCCAGCAGGATCTGGGTACGGCTCACCGCGCCGAGCCGCAGCACCACCTGGTTCGGCAGGAACATGCGCTCCGGTTCCGCGCCGTTGACCTCGCGGACCGCCGTCAGCACGGCCTCCCGCTCCGCGCTGGTAGCCACCATGATCAGGGTGCGGGTCTGGTCGTTGAGCATGGCCAGTCTCCTCAAGGTTCGCGCGATCTGGTGGTTGCGGTAGCGGACGTACCGCTGGACGGCGGCGATGACGACGAAGACACCCATCAGCGACATGAGGCTGGTCAGCCAGCCGATGGTCCAGGCCTGCTGGGTGGACGGGCCGAGGCCGAAGGGGTCGGTGAACAGCAGCCGCTGGGACAGCCAGCGCAGCGCCGACGGGTAGTCGACCGGGTGCTGCTCGCACGCGCCGGAGCAGGCGGCGCGTTCCCAGTCCGCCACGAACAGGGCCATGATCCCCACGTACGTGGCCACGGCGAACAGGTACAGGAAGAGGAACCCGCCCCGGTCGAAAATCCGGTTCGGCTGCCGGGGCGCCTGGTACGCGGACATTCGCACGCTGAGCACGCCGTCCTCGCCGAAGATCCGGCCCTGTCCGGACCAGGTGGCGACCGCCGCCCGCATCGCGTCGGTGGTCACCCCGTGCCGCAGGCAGACCAGCGCCTCGGTCACTTCGATCATCGGCAGCCGGACGCCGGTGCGCTCGGCGTGCGCCTCGGCCTCGTCCCGCAGCAGGGCCGTCAACTGCTGCTGAACGCGACGCAGCAGCCGCTCCGGGGGCTGCCCGTCGTCGTGGTGGCAGAACACCATCGTCCAGTTCCGGCCGGGCAACAGCTCGGCGGCCAGCTGGTCCTCCGGCGGATCGGGCCGGCCGAACTCCCGGACGATCCAGCCGAGCATGTAGCCGACGAGGCAGCTCATCAGGACCGACATGAGCAGCAGTGCGAGCAGGACGCAGAGCAGCGCGACCGCGCCGAACGTCGGGTGACCGGTGCGGACCAGCAGCAGGGTGGCGAGGCCCGCCAGGACCATCAGCAGCCCCAGTGGGCCGGCGAAGAGCACGGTGTCCCAGTGCCGGACCAGCCGCCGGAGCAGGGCGAGCCGGAGCCCGCCGGCCACCGGCAGGGCGGTGTCGCCGGGCGGTTGCAGCATCGCGAACGACTCGGGGTCGCGCCAGACCAGCCGTCCCTCGCGCGCCGCGACGTACAGCAGCAGGGGCACCGGGCCCCGGGAGCGGATGAGGCCGAACGGCCCACGCGGCCGGACCACGGCGACGGCCTCCCGGGCGTGCTCGGCGGCGCGGACCGCGTCGGCCGCAGCCCGGCACTGGGCCCAGGTCGGGGTCCCGGTCAGCTCGGGCATCCAGAGTTCCCCGTCGGCTCGCCGAACTTGACCACCGTCAGTTCGATCTTCTCGGTGGCCTCGGGCCGGGTGCCGGGGGCCGCGGACTGGCCGACGACGACCCAGTTCCGGTCGACCAGTGGAATGCGCCCCTGACCGAGCCCGTCCTTCGGCAGGAGCAGGTAGAACCCGGCCTCGCGCAACGCGTCCTGGGCCTCCTGGAGTTCGTGGCACACCACGGCCGGCACGACGCCGCTGGTCACCTTCGGGCCGGGCTGGCGGTCGGTAGGCCGGGCGACCGTCAGGGTGACGGCCTCACCGGGAGCCGCCGTGGCACCGGCTGCGGGCTGCTGCCGGGTCACCAGCCAGTTCCTCTCCTCCAGGATGGAGCGGCCCGCCCCACTGGCGTCGACGGCGTGTACGGAGAGGAAACCGGCGGCGCGAAGCCGCGCCTCGGCGTCGCTGAGCCGCGCGCCGGTCACGTCGGGCAGAACGACCGGTGTCGCCTCGTGCGCCGCCGACCCGTCCGCCGGGCCGGTCGAGCCGGTGGGGGTGACCTCCGGGG
>NZ_SMKJ01000314.1:0-7543 GCF_004348615.1 Micromonospora sp. KC207 | reverse complement strand
GGGGGTGCCCGGTGACCGCCCCGCTGCCCCCGCTGCCCCCGGTGCCGCCGCTGGGTCCGATCCCCGGCACCTCCACCACCGGCGGACCGTCCATCGCCGACCCGACCGGGCTGCGCTACGACCGAGCCGACCTGGAGGACGCCGCGCCGGCCGGGCTGCCGCCGGGCGTAGACGGCTTCGCGGTCACCGGACGCCGCTCCGCCGGCACGTTCACGATGCCGGTCAAGCCGTGCTGCGGGGACCGGTTCATCAACGACGAGTGCGATTGCGCCGAGTTCGCCGAGCAGGCCCGCTGCGCCGAGGTGGTCGTGTGGCACCGGTTCGACCTGCGGGAGCTGGCCGCGCGGCACATCACGGCCGCCGAGCTGGACCGGCGCGAGCGGGGGGCCGCGTAGATGAGCCGCATCGTCGTCTGGTACTCCGACGGCGCCGCCAGCGCCGTCGCCGCGAAACTCACGATCGCCGAGCACGGACACGACAACGTCGTGGTCGCCACCACCGCCACCTACTCCGAGCACCCCGACAACGCCCGGTTCCGGGCCGACATCGAGCGGTGGCTCCAGCACCCGGTAGCAGAGCTGCGATCGACCGAGTACCACGACACCTGGGAAGTGTGGGAGCGCACCGGCTACCTCGTCGGTCCCGATGGGGCCCGCTGCACCGGAGAGCTGAAGAAGAAGCCCCGCTTCGGGTTCCAGCTCCCCAACGACGTGCAGGTGTTCGGCTTCACGCTGGAGGAGCGTGCACGCGCCGACCGGTTCCGCCAGCAGAACATCGAGGTCAAGCTCGCCACCCCACTCATCGACCACGGCCTGACCAAGGCTGACTGTCTGGGCCTGCTGGAGGCGGTGGGTATCGCCCTGCCGGAGATGTACCTGCTGGGCTACCGCAACAACAACTGCATCGGCTGCGTCAAGGGCGGCATCGGCTACTGGAACAAAATCCGCCGCGACTTCCCCGACGTGTTCGCCAGGATGGCGGCGCTGGAGCAGCGACTGGGCCGCACGGTGTTGCGGGAGGAAACCGGCGAGGTCGATGCGGCTGGGCATCGGGTCACGCGCCCGCTGCCGCTGATCGCGTTGGATCCGTCGCGGGGTCGGCACGCCGACGAGCCGGACATCGAGTGCTCGGTGCTGTGCGCAATCGCGGTTGAGGCGGTCGCGTGATGACCGCCCTGATCATCGCCGCCCTGGCCGCCCTCGTCGTCCTGCTGCTGTTGGTGGTGCGCCGCCAGGACAAGGACATCCGGCACCTGTCGCTGCGCGTCCGGCACCAGGCGCGCCGGATCCGCTGGCACCGGGAGGCCGAGCGGCAGCTCGGCGCGGACCTGCGCCAGCTCGCCGAGGACCGGATGCGCGACACCGCCACGGCCGTCACCGCGCCGGACGACCTGCCGGCCCTCGACCCGATCACCCTCCGCCAGGTCTGGGCGTGCAGCCCGGCTGACTTCGACACCCCCGGGAGCACCCGATGACGACCCTCGACACGACCTCCGCCCTGGACCTCGACGCCATCCGCCGGCTGATCGCCCGCTCCACCGACGGGCCGTGGGTCGTCGTCCAGCAGCAGGCCAACGGTCGCCGGTGGCTCGCGGTCGTCTCCCACCCTGATGACGAGATGACCTACGCCAACGTCGCCGAGGTGCCGTTGGAGCCCGGCGACGACATCAACGACTGGCGCAACGACGCCGAGTTCATCGCCGCCGCCCGGACCGACGTGCCCGCGCTGCTCGCCGAGGTGGACCGGCTCCGCGCCGCCCAGGCCGCCGCGCCGGGGCAAAACAAGCCGCCGGCCGGCGTGGACCTGACCACCTGGTGCGCCAAGGCCGCCGCCAACCACCGGGACTACGAGGAGCACGAACTCGCCATGTATACGGGCGACGACCGCGACCGGGCGATCGTCGAGTGGGTCGTCCGGGTCCTCGGCAACCCCGAGCTGGCCGAGTCCCGGTCCGTGCTCGCGGTGCTCGCCGCCCGGCACCACGACGAGCTGGCCCCGACGGGCACCGTCGACTGGCTCAAGACCCGGGTCGCCGAGCTGACCGCCGAACTGGCCGCACGGCGGTGGAGCCTCCCCGAGGAGCCGACCGACGTCACCGCCGTCCGCGACCGCACCGGACAGCTGTGGGTCTGCCCCGGTCGGCCCGGCAACAACCTGTGGTGGCGGGACAAGCTCGGCCACGGCATCGGCTACGAGTGGCACCAGCTGCTCCAGGCCGGCCCGCTGACCCCGGCCGCCCCCGAGGCGGTGGCCCGGTGAAGCAGCGACTCTTCCTCTTCTCCGCCGGCACCCCCCAGGCCCGGGTCACCTGCTCGCACTGCGGCTGGACCAGCCAGGGGCGCGGCGACGCGCAGAAGGTCTTCGACCGCAGCAGCAACCACGAATGCGCAGGGGTGGAGAGCTACCAGGACATGCTGGCCCGCCACGACGCCGGGGCGGTGGCCCGGTGAGCACCCGCTACCTCGGCCGGCACTGGCCCGACACCGTGCAGCGCGTCGACCCCGACCACCTGCTCAGCCCCGCCGCCGTGCAGCTCGTCACCCGCACCCCGGACCCGGTCCACGCCGGCCCCGACGACGCCACCGGCCTCATCCAGGTGCGCGACGTCGCCGCGACCGGCGCGTGGACCACCCCGCCGCCGGCCTGGGCCCCCACCGGAGAGGAGCCGTCGTGAACCTCCGACTCGTCCTCAACCGTCCGCCCGAGTGGCAGGAGCAGGCACTCTGCTCCCAGACCGATCCGGAGGCGTTCTTCCCCGAGAAGGGCGGCTCGACCCGCGAGGCGAAGCGGATCTGCTCGCGGTGCGAGGTCAAGACCGAATGCCTGGAATGGGCGCTGGAAATCGACGAGCGGTTCGGGGTCCTCGGTGGGCTCTCGGAACGGGAGCGCCGCAGGGTCAAGAGGCGGGCGGCCTGATGAACATCAACCTGACCCCCGAAGAGGTCGCCCGCTTCCACGCCCGGTTCGCCCCCGCGTCATCGGGCTGCCGCGTGTGGAAAGGCGAGAAGAACGGCAACGGATACGGCCGCTTCACGATCTGGCGGAAGGGCCGGCGTATCAGGCTCCTCTCGCACCGGGTCGCCTTCGCGCTGACCCAGGAACTGCGGGACGGCCAGGTGCTGCGGCACTCGTGCGACAACCCACCGTGCGGCAACCCGGAGCACCTCACCCCGGGGACCCAGACCGACAACGTCCGCGACGCCATGAAGCGCGGGCGCTTGGTGACCGACGGGCTGACCGTGTACCGGCAGCAGCGCGACGCCGCCGCCCGAGCGCGCCGAACCGCCGGCCGGAAGACGTGCAGCCGATGTCGGGTGGAGAAGTCGTTTGACGGCTTCTGCGCCAACAGGTCCAACTGCGACGGCCGGCAGTACGAGTGCAAGGAGTGCCAGGCCAACCGGCGACGCGCTGCTCGCGGCGGCATGAGCCAGAACGAGCGGCGCGCCCTGGGCCGGTCGGACAAGGCCGGGCAGGTGGCGGCGTGACGGCCCCCGCCGCCCAGGCCCCTGCTGTGGAGATCAGCCCGACCGACTTGCGGGCCCTTCGATTCCTCGCCGCCGGCTACACCGTCCGGCAGACCGGCACCCGCCTCGGCCTCACCGGCAGCGCGATCGCCATGCGGCTGCTGCGGATGCGCGAGCACATCGGCGCGACCACCAACGCCCACGCGATCGCGATCGCGGTCCGCACCGGACAACTCGACCTCACGGAGACCACCCGATGACCGCCCTGAAGACCCGCCAGCCCACCGGCCGCGTTCCGTGGCCGCTCATCCTCATCGAGGGTGGCGAGAAGGCCGGCAAGAGCTGGCTGATTGCCGAGCTGTCTGCTTCGCCGAAGGTCGGCCAGACCTACTGGATCGACCTCGGTGAGGGTGCTGGCGATGAGTACGGCGCTATCCCCGGAGCCCGCTACCTCATGATCGAGCACGACGGCACGTTCGCCGACATCCTCGGTCAGGTCGAAGCCGCCAAGGCCGAAGCTGCCCGGGTCGCCGCAGCCAAACTGCCCCCCGTCGTCCTGGGCATCGACTCCGCAACCCTGGAGTGGGACCTGCTCAAGGGTATCGCCGACGCGAAGGCCCGAGCCCGGCTGGCGAAGCGCGGAAAGCAGATCGCCCCGGACGCCGAGCCGCAGATCTCGATGGACCTGTGGAACGAGATCAACGCCAAGCACCGGCGGCTGATGACCCACCTGATGACCTTCCCCGGCATCGTCGTGGTCACCGCGCGGGGCAAGGAGGTCGCTGCGCTCGACAGCGGCGGCCGTCCGGTCGAGGGCAGCAAGGAGTACAAGGTCGAGGGCCAGAAGAACCTGGCCTTCGACGCCACGGTCTGGGTCCGCGTCTCCCGTGACCACCCGCCGATGGTCATCGGTGCCCGGTCGGTGCACGCCGGCATCCGGCCTGGGGTCGACCGGCCCCGGCCTGTCCCGGGGTTGACCCTGGAGAAGCTCGTCTTCGACATCTTGAAGTGCAACCCGGACACGGCGCACGTACGGGACCTGGTGCCGCTGTCCACGGCGGACGACTCGACCGGCCAGGACGAGCCGGCCCGCCCGGTGTCCGGCCCGCCGGCCGCTCGGCCCGTCTCCGGCCCGCCTGCGGCGCTGTCGGCCGCCGCTACCGGTCTGCTCGACGACCTCCGCCAGGCCACCGACGAGACCGGCCTGCGCCGGGTCTGGAAGGCCGCCGCGGACGCCGCCAAGGCGGCCCGGATCAGCGCCCCGGAGGTCACTCACTTTCAGGCGACGTGGAAGGCGCGCAAGGCGGAGCTGTTTCCGCCGGAGCCGAAGAACCCGGGCAACGACCCGGCCCGCCGCCGGATGTTCGCCCTGCTCGGCCAGGCCGACATCACCGACCGGGACGACCGGCTCGCCTACGTCAGCGACATCGCCGGCCGGGCGGTCGCCAGCACCAACGACCTGACCGCCACCGAGGTGTCCCAGGTGATCGAGCGGGTCGAGTCGTACATCGCCCAGCAAACCCCGCAGCAGATGGAGATGGCCGGATGAACCGCACGGAGAGGGTTCAGGAGGTGCTCCGCCTGGAGGGCCTCGCCGACGCCGCGAAGAAGCGCGCCGCCGAGCACCGGGCCGCCCTCGACGCGGACGCCCGCGCCGAGCTGGAGCGCGAGGGCACCGCCCCGTCGTGGCGGCTGCCCGACATCGGCACCGTCGCCCTGGCCGTCAGCAAGGAAGCCCCGGTCGTCGCCGACATCGAGGCGCTGACGAAGTGGTGCCTGGCCCGCTACCCGGGCGAGGTGGAGACGGTCCACCAGATCCGCGCGAGCTTCCAGACGGCCCTGCTGGGCCGGGTGGTGTGCGACGGGGACGTGGTGGTCGACCCGGGCACCGGGGAGGTTGTGCCGGGCATGGCGGTCCGGCTGGGCGGCATGCCGCAGTCGCTGTCCATCCGGCCCAGCAGGGACGCCCGCGCGGTGTACGCCGCCGCTGGCGCGCAGATGCTCGACGGGCTGCTGCTACTCGCCGGGGAGGTGCCGGGTCACCTGGACCCGGCCGACGTGCCGGGCGGTGACCGGTGAAGACGCGCATCCACCGCTCCCACGTCAGCATGCTGCTCGGGAAGCTGCGCCGGGGCCACCTGCTGAACGTCCAGATGCGGGAAATCGAGCGGCAGCTCGGCTACCCGCTGTCCGAGGCCGACCCGATGGAACTGCGCGGCATCATCGCCGCCCTGGAGGCCGTGAACGCTGCCCCGCTCGGCGGCGTCCGGTGACCCGCCGCGACCCGGGCGCCGCCGCCGGCACCGTGGCCACCGAGCCCGGCCGGTGCGAGTGCCGGCACCTGGAGCCGCTGCACACCCCCGGCGCCCGCGGTCGCGGCACCTGCTCCGCCTCCACCTGCTCCTGCCGCCACTACACCCCCGGGGCCGGCACCACACCGGCCCCGGGCGGGGGCGCGTAATGACCGCCCGGCAGCTCACCCCGCACCTGTACCAGCCCGACGGCGACCTGCCGGCCGACCACACCGGCGACCAGCCGTGCACCTGCCACCTGCCGCGCCGGCACGCCCGGCACACCGTTCCCGACACCGCCGACGCGCAGGCCGAGCACCTGCGCCGCATCGGAGAGGACCAGGACTGATGACCGCCACCGACGAGTACGCCGGCCGCCTCGCCGAGGTTGCCGCCGAGCTGGTCGTACGGGTCCGCGACGACGACCCGGAAGCCAACCTCCGCTGGCTCACCGCCACCCTGCCGACCAACCGGGAGCGCCTCGACCTGCTCTTCGTCCTGGCCGCCGCGGTGCCGGATGACCGGCCGTGGCTGCACCTGACCGCGTGGGCTCGCACCGCGCCGCCCGCCTCCGGGCCGGCGCTGCTGGCCGAGCGGTACGGCGACCTGCGCGCCGTCGCCGCCGAGCTCCGGCCGAAGGCCGCCTGACCGGCCGCCCGGCCCCACTTCCCCGGGGCCGGGCGGCCACCCGAACAACACCAGCACGACGACATAGACCAGGAAGGCACGACGTGGCGCGCATCCGCTCCATCAAGCCGGAGTTCTTCACCTCCGAGGTGGTCGCCTCGGTGCCGATCTCGGCCCGGCTCACCTTCATCGGCTTGTGGACGCACGTCGATGACAACGGCGTCACCGTCGACAACCCGAAGCTCATCACCGCCGCCCTCTGGCCCCTTGAGGACGACCCTCGCGAGGCTCTCGCGAGAACCTCCGGAGACCTCGCGAGCCTCTCCACGGCCGGTTTGATCGCCCGTTACGAGGTCTCCGGACGCCACTACCTGTTCATCGTCGGGTGGGACGAGCACCAGCGCGTCTCCCACCCCAGCAAGGCCCGCTACCCGCGACCGCCCGAGCCCATGACCAGCGAAACCGCCCCCAGCCCCGCTACCTCCGGAGACTCTCCGGAGAGTCTCGCGAGCCCTCCCGAGAGCCTCGCCCCTGAGCAGGGAGCAGGGAGCAGGGAGCAGGGAGCAAGGAACAGGGAGCAGGAGAGCCCGCGCAAGCGCGGCACCCGACTCCCCGACGACTTCGCCGTCACCAACGAGATGAAGACCTGGTTCGCCGCGAACTGCCCCGGCGTCAGCGGCGCCCGCGAGACCGAGAAGTTCCGCAACTACTGGTCCGCGAAGTCCGGCAAGGACGCCACCAAGGTCGACTGGCCGGCCACCTGGCGCAACTGGATGCTCCGCGCCGCCGAGGACCAGCGCGGCCGACCCGCCAACGGATCCCGCACCACCGGCGCGAACCGGCACCACGACAAGCGCCCCGACAACAACCCGTTCCGCACCGGCGAAGCCGTCGCCACCTACGCCAGCCAGACCACCGGGAGCACCCGATGACCACCACGCCCATCCGCGCCGCCCTCAACCTGGCCGCCCGCGACCACCAGGGCCGCACCATCGGCGACTGGCAAGCCCGCATCGCCCGCCACGCCACCATCACCGACGACACCCCCACCCTGGAGCAGATCCGCCTCGACGCCGACCGCGCCGAACTGGCCGCCATCCGCTCCCGGCAGGCCGCCAACCGGGCCGTCGTCTACACCCGCCGCCGCCCCTCCCGCTACAC
>NZ_SMKJ01000313.1:0-7604 GCF_004348615.1 Micromonospora sp. KC207 | reverse complement strand
CGAAGCGCTCATCCGCTGGGCCGCCATCGCTGGCATGACCCGCCGCATCACCCGCGGTCAACCGGCACGACGTCAAGCCCGCCGCACCTTCACCTGGACCTGATCAACCCCATCTCAAACACGCTCTTAAGACGGTGCTTTATCCGCAACTGCAGGCTGATGACCTGCGGTTTCTCTATTTCAGTCTCTTGTGTGCCGGTCGCAGCAGGGTGCTGCTGTGGTCGCTTGCAAAAGATCAGCTAAGCGGCGTTCGTCATGGCCAGGCTGTGAGAGAAGGACGGCGGCGGACAGCGCCCGTTCGCCCCTGCCCATGCCGAAGAACTCCACCACGTGGCGGGCACCCGTTCGGCCGCCTCCTTCGGAGAGCGCGCCAGGTCAGGGCTTTTGCAAGGTCCTGTACGACCACGCGGCGAGCGATACAGCCAAGGAGCGGATATGAGCTGTCGGCGGACTCTGCGACGATGCCCACGTGGGGATCGATAATGGCATGTTCGCCGGTGACGCGCATCGCAACGACATTGTTAACGCACTCAAGGTCTGGCGCGACAGCCTCGTCAACCTCACTGGCGTTAACCGCTTGATCAACTTCATGCACACCAGGACCGGCACGGTCCAGATCACCAGCCCGACAGGGCAGGAGATTCTGGACGGCCTGCGCGCCCGTCGCCCCTGGTCGTTCCAGGGCGTTCGCGAGACTGAGCAGCCGTTCGACGCGGACGAGGACGGACCGCTCGCTCTCCCCTCCGGTAGCGTCCTGCACAGCCCGAAGGCCGATAAGGACCTCGCGCCGGTGCTGCGCAGCCTTATGCGCAAAGCCAGGCAGGAATACCTTGACCGTGGCCTGTCCGTTCTCTATCTGGCTCTTGGCATGCTCAACTGGCGGGACACCGACGACACGTCCCTGGCCAGCCCGCTACTGCTCATTCCGGTCGAGCTCACCACGACCGGTCCACGAGATAGGCCCCGCCTGCGAATCGGCGAAGGTGATCCCGTATTCAACCCGGCCCTCGCTCTGCGCATGCAGGATTTCGGGATCACCCTGCCCACCATTGACGACCTGGCCGATCTGAGCATTGACGCCTTGTTCTCCCAGGTCCGGCAGGTGGTTCGTGGTCGAGACGGGTGGAAGGTCACCGACGCCACGGTGCTGTCGTGCTTCTCCTTCCACAAGGAGGCGATGTACCGCGACCTGCTGGACAACGAGGAGCAAGTGATTGGCCACTCGGTCGTGCGCGCGCTGGCCAGCCAGAGCGTCGCTGACCAGACCAGGAATTTCCTCTTCGACGAGATCAAGCCGCAGGACATCGACCGACACGCTCCGCCGGAGGACACTCCGCTCGTCCTCGATGCCGACTCCTCGCAGCGCGCCTGCGTCGCCGCGGCGGTGGCTGGCCGCAGTTTCGTCATGGACGGCCCGCCCGGCACGGGCAAGTCCCAGACCATCGCCAACATGATCGGCGCGCTCCTGCACGCCGGTAAGACCGTCCTGTTCGTCTCGGAAAAGGCCGCCGCGCTCGAAGTCGTACGCAACCGTCTTGCCGAGGCTGGACTGGACAACTACCTACTCGAACTGCACAGTCACAAGGCCAGTCGCAAGGAAGTGGCGACGGCCTTGGCGCAGGCCCTCGACAACGTCCCGCTGCCGCCGCCGGGCATGGACACCATCAGCCGCAAGGTGCTCGTCGAGCGGCGCGAACAACTCAACGCGTACGCGGACGCGATGAACAAAATCCGCGAACCCCTCGGATACAGCCTGCACGACGTCCTCGGCCTGATCGCGAACCTCGATCACGTCCCGGCCGCGCCGACCCCTGACCTGCCTCCGGTCAGTCTGACCCCCGAGGGTCTTAACGCCATCCGAGACGCCGCCCAGCGAGTCGCCCGAGCCTGGCGGCCCGCATCGCAGGGCCACAGCTTCCTGTGGCGCGACGTCATCGACAAGGCATCACTAGACACCCGCCTCTATCAGGCGAAGATGGCGCTCGAAGAACTCGCGGGGATCACCGGGTTTAACCGGCCTCTCGCCGGCGCGTTCGCGATCACTCGACCGAGTGACACACCTGCGCTGCTCACGCTGCTCGCGCAGAATGCGGACCGCCCGGACGAGGCACTCGACGCGTGGCTGACCGCGCCAGACTTCGCCGCGCTCACCGAGGTGGCCGACTACCTCGCCCTCGACCTGGCCGCTATCCGCGACACCGCCCAGGCCGCACGCGCGCACTGCGGCGTGGAATGGGCGTCGCTGCCTAACCCGGCGCTGCTGCCACCATCCCCGGCCGTCGCGGACCTCGCACCCGCACCGCTGGTTCTCGCCGGACTCGACGAAGAGACCGCACAGAGCATGGCCGACCAGTTCATCGCAGACGCCGAGCGACTGGAAGCCCGGCTGCGGTCACTCGCCGGGCTCACCGACCTGATGCACCTGCCGCCGGTACGAACGATCCAGGACGCCACCAACGTCCTCACCCTGGCCGGCCTTGCCTACGCGCGCCACCGCCCCGAGCGGTCCTGGCTCGTCGTGAACGGCCCACAGACCGTCACGGTCGCCGCGTCCGCCCTTCGGCAGTGCATCGCTGCCCTGGACGCGGCGGAGTCAGCCGCCCGCGCCTACTTCACCGACGCGGCGCTCGACGCGCCACTGCCCGAACTACACGACAGGTTCACCAACCTGCACAAGGGCCTGCGCAAACTCCGCAGCCAATACCGGCGGGACAAAAAGACCCTGGCCACGTTCACCGCAACCGGTGTCACCACGGACGCTGCGATCAGCCATCTGGGGCTCGGTGTCGCCTGGCAGCAGGCCCGCGCCGGCCTTGACGCCGCCACCACCGCGAACGCGCAGACCCTCGGCTCTTATTGGAAGCAACGCACCACCGACTTCTCCGCGGTCGACGAGGCCGTCGGGTGCGCCGAACAGATCCTGCGCCTGACCCCTCCCGGCGCGCTCCCGGCAGTATCCGAACATGTCTGCGCTCCCGACCCATCTGCTAAACTACGCGACCTGATCGTGGACGTCCGCGCCGACCTGGACCAGTGGCGCACCACGCTCGCGCCGGCACCGGCGCCTGCCGCCCGCCCGGAACTCCTCCTCGAGCCGCTCACCGCGGTGATTGCCTGGCTACGCGGCCATGTCGCGCCGCTGCGCAGCACCGCTACCCGAGCCGGGGCCGTCAGCGCGGCCACTGGGCGAGCGCTGAGTCTGGCCGAAGCGGACGAGATGCTGCGCTGCCGGCAGGCCGCCGCCGACGCCGAGTCGGCACTGCACGGCCGCGCGGACACCTACCGGGCGGCGTTCGGTGACGTCGCCTACCGGGGCACGGGCACCGACGAGGCTGTGCTCGCTGGCGCGCTCGCCTGGGCGCGAGCCACCCGCGGCGCCCGTACGGGTTCGGACGAGTCCCTGACCGAGGAGCAGGTGAAGGCGCTGGCCGACGCTCAGCCCACCGGGAACCTCGCCGACGCGTACGCGAGGTGGGAAGGGGCGCTGGGTCGCATCGTGACCGCTTTCGCCGCGACGCGACACACCGAACTGGTCACCGAACTGGATGGCTACCTCGCCGGGACGGAGTTCCTCGACGAGTTGCGTCACGACAGCAGCGGTCAGGACGAGTGGTTCTCCTACCAGCGGGCCCGCGAAGACCTGGCTGTCCACCACCTCGACGCCGCTGTCGACTTCTGCATCAACCAGGCCGTTGCGGCGACTCAGGTGCCGCAGGTCGTCGACCGGGCGCTGCTGCGGGCCTGGGCGGATCACATCATCCGCGACGACAGCGCCCTGCTGCCTCTGCGTGCCCAGGACCGCGGGGCCCTGATCGAGGAGTACCGGCGGCTCGACCAGCAACTCATCCCCGCCGCGACCAGCGATATAATCCGCGCCGTCAACACCCGCCGGCCGGCCTCGGTGGACGTCGGAGAGCCTGCGATGATCCGTCGCGAAGGCATGAAGAAGACCCGGCACCGCCCGGTACGGGAACTGATCGGGTCGACCCGCAACGCCACGCTCGCGATCAAACCGTGCTTCATGATGTCGCCGTTGGCCGTCAGCCAGTACCTGCCCTCCGACATGCCGTTCGACGTGGTGATCTTCGACGAGGCATCTCAGGTGACCCCCGGTGATGCGGTCAACTGCATCTACCGTGGCAGGGCCCTGATCACCGCCGGAGACGACCGCCAGCTACCGCCCACGTCCTTCTTCGATCGGATGGCGGACGACGGCGGCGAGGACGCGGCTACCGACGTCAGCGACTTCCAGTCCATTCTCGAACTGTCCAAGGCCTGTGGTGCATTCCGGAACCTAGCCCTGCAATGGCACTACCGCAGTCGCCACGAGGCGCTGATTGCGTTCTCCAACTACGCCTTCTACGAAGGAAAGCTGGTCACCTATCCGGGCGCCCAGACCGACGGACCGGACGTCGGCGTGGAGATGTTCCACGTGCCGGGCGTCTACCGTCGGGGGACCAGCCGCGACAACCTCGTCGAAGCGGCGAAGGTTGTCGAGCGCGTCCTGCACCACTACAGCACCCGGCCGGACTCGACCCTTGGCGTCGTCACCTTCTCGGTCGCCCAGGCTGACGCCATCCAGGCGGCCCTGGATCGTGCCCTGATCGAGCGGCCCGACCTCGAACGTCACTTCGACAGTGACCGGCTTCACGGCTTCTTCATCAAGAGCCTCGAATCCGTACAGGGCGACGAGCGGGACGTCATCATCTTCTCTATCGGGTACGGCCCGGACGAGAACGGCAAGATCACCAGCAACTTCGGTGCGCTCAACAAGCCCAAGGGCTGGCGGCGCCTCAACGTCGCGATCACTCGAGCGCGCCAGCGTATCGAGATCGTCACGTCCATCCGCGCGGGCAACGTTCCCGACACGACCAACGAGAGCGTCCGCCACCTCGCCGCGTACCTCGACTTCGCCGAGCGTGGCATGGAAGCCCTCGCCCTGGACATCGGTCCGAGCGGACGTGGCACCGACAGCCCGTTCGAGGACTCGGTAATCGGTGCGATCCGTTCGTGGGGCTACCTGGTGGAGCCTCAGGTCGGCGCGGCGGGCTACCGCATCGACATCGGCGTCCGTCATCCGGCTCAGCCCGGCGTCTTCGTCCTCGGCGTCGAGTGCGATGGGGTGATGTACCACTCTTCCCCGGCGGCGCGAGACCGCGACCGGCTGCGCGACCAGGTGCTGCGCGGCCTGGGTTGGAACCTGCACAGGATCTGGGGCACCGCGTGGTACCGCAACCGCCGGCAGCAAGAAGAGCGGCTCCTCGCCGCGATCACCGCCGCCATCGCCGCGCCCGTTCGTGGCAGGCTCTCCACCCTCCACGACGTCATCGAGCGCCCCGTGATCCGGACAGCCGAGGTGGACCGCGACGCCGTACCTGAGTGGACGTCGCCGTACCGCAAGGCCAACGTCACACCACTTCGTCGCTGGGTCGACCCCTCCGATCCGGCAAGCCGCTTCGACATGGCAAGCGGCATCGAGGAGGTCGCCGGCGTCGAGGGGCCGGTTCACATCGACGTCGTCCTGCAACGCCTGCGGGATGCCTGGGACATCGGGCGGGTCGGCAGCAAGATCCGCGCCAACATCGACGCAGCGATCAGGGCCGCCCACGTCGTAACCGACGGCGACTTCATCGACGTCGCCGGCCGACCTGTCGCCAGCGTCCGCGTCCCCGCCGACGGTGTCCAGCGCCAGGTGGAACACGTGGCCGACGGGGAACTCGGCCTTGCCATCACCAACCTCGTCAGGAGCGGCGGTACGGTCAACCATGACGACCTGACGACTGCAGCGGCCCGCCTGTACGGCTGGAACCGCCGCGGTTTGGGGATCACCACGCGACTGACGGTCATCATCGACCGCCTGCTGGCTAACGGAACGCTCATCGGAGATGCGACTGCGCTATCTCTCAGCGTGAACGATCTCAACCGGTCATTGCAACACCTCGATCGTGCAGGTGCTGGTGGGCAAACCAGCGGGATGGGACGCTGACGCTGCCCTCGGGCGCCCGGGTCGTCTGCGGTGGGTTCCTGTCCCGGTTACGAGGGGCTGGATACCTTGGAGCTTTACCTGCCACTGGGCGCGTTGGCCCGAACCGACCGCCGGATCGGCGGCTACCCCTTCGACGAATCCAGCGGCGTGGAATCGTTGACGTGGCGTAGCGCGCTCGACCGGTGGCTGGCTGACGTCGCCGTTGCCGTATATGCCGACGTGCCGTTCCACCGCGCGCTCATCGGTTTCGAGATCGATGAGGACCGAGACATCACCGTCAACCAGCGGTATGCCGCGGTCCTGACGCCCTGCGCGGACGGCTTGGAGTACCGCCCCGCCACCGCCTGAAGCGCGACGAGTCGGCGAGTTGCCGACGCGGCCGGTTTGTCGACGTTCCTGTTCGGCAGGCGAGCCGGCGGGCCAATGGCCCTACAGACCTTGTAGGTGTGCGGAAAGCCAGTCCTGGTGTCGACTCCGCAGTGCGTCGCGGTCAGCGGAGGTGGCCAGTACGACGTCCATCCCACCGTCGTACGGGTGATAGAGCCAGCCCAGATCTACGTCACAGACAAGGACATTGCCGATGACGTCGTCCGCCACGCGGCGAAGCAACGGGTCGAGCCAGCCCCGCGACCAAGGTGTCTCGCTGGCATAGAGATGCATCCAGCTTTCGAAGCCTGGCTCGTCATCGATGCAGATACTTGTCCAATACGCTCCGGAGGGGTGTGCCGAGATGGTTTCGGCTGAGCGGCCGGGTTCCTGCGGGGCGGGCTGGGCCGAGTAGCCGGCGGTTATCACCAGCACGGCGGGGCGGGTCACCAACTCCGCCAAGATGGTGTGGTGTCGAGCCAGAACGATGCCGTACTCAGCCTCCGTGTCGGGGTAACGCTTCGAGCCTGGCAAGGCGTGGAACCGCACCCACCGGTCCCGGATCTCCCGCAGTTCAAATGGCAGCTTGGAGCATCCCGGCCACCGTTGATCCCACAACGCCGATAGCCGGGTCGGATCGATCACGACGTCGATCATCAGCCAGGACTCGACATCCAGCAACCTGGCAACCGCTCGTGCGCGATGCGCGCATACCTGGCGCAAGGGCGACGACGCCCCGCACGCGGCCTTGCCGAGCTGAGTGCATGCCTGCGAACGAGCACTTGATCTTGGCCTGATGTGCGCGGTGTGTGCTCTCCAGCCGGTGCCGCCGTGGGTCAACCCGTGCCAACGTGGGCCATCGTGGCCGACCGCCGGTCGCAAACGGGGGCTCGTGTGCTCCTAAGCTGGGAGAACAGGGGGACGGGTGACGTGGGTGAACGCGGGCCACTCCCTGCCACCCCAGGTGAACCCCCAGGTCGCTAGACTAGGCCCTCGCGCCCCCGTAGCTCAGGGGATAGAGCATCGGTTTCCTAAACCGTGTGTCGCAGGTTCGAATCCTGCCGGGGGCACCTCGAAGATCAGCCAGAACGCCATCTGAGCAGCGGATACGTCACTGCGCCGATCCGGAACGTGTCAAGGGATTGAGGCCAGCGGGAGTTAAGCGGCCTGTCGTTCCGGTTCGGGTTTGTTGATCCAGACCTGGTTGGGCAGGTCGAGGATCTTGGGTAGGGGTTGGGTGGTGCCGAATCGT
>NZ_SMKJ01000312.1:0-7613 GCF_004348615.1 Micromonospora sp. KC207 | reverse complement strand
GTCCGGCATCGGTGGGCCGGCCGTCCTCGGTGGGCCGGCGGGGCGGCGGGGCGGACGGGGGGAACGTTCCGCCCGGCACGTCCTGCCGGGCCGGCCGTTCCACCGTGACCGGTGAGCGGGCCAGCCAGAGGTCGATCACCGCGACCACGGTCAGCACCATCGCCCAGCCTGCCGGCCCGGACACCCGGTCGTACGCCAGCAGCGGCAACACCGGCTGCGCGGCCAGCACGGTGGCGAAGCGAGGCGCGCGCAGCCCCGTGAAGAGGGCGTAGCCGAACCCGACGGCGGCGGTGACCGCGAAGATCACCCCGGCGAAGAGCGCCCCGGACGCGCCCCCGCCGCCGATCAGGTCCACCGTCCACAGCGCGTATCCGGCGAGGGGCACCAGCAGCAGGCCGACGGCGGAGATCGTCTCGGCCGTCGAGGTGAGCCCGCGCCGGGCGAGCACCGGCGGGGCGAGCAGCAGCAACACCGTGGCGACGAGCAGGATGCCCAGCCGGGACAGGGCGTCCATCGAGCTGGTGGCCACCGCGGCGAAGACCACCGCGGCCACGGCGAGCAGCAGCGCGCCGAGCCCGAGGGGGATGTTCTGCACCTCCCGGGACGAGGCCTCCGGCGGGTGTTCGGGGTTGTCGGCGTTCAGCCAGCGGGCCGCCGACGGAGGTGTCGGCGGTGGCGGATCCTCCGGCCCGGGTGGCGCGGCACCCTGCCGGGGCACCCGGGGCGACGCCCCGGTGGTCGCGGTCGGCGGTCGGCGGCCGGGCCGGCGGCGCAGCACCCGCCGGGGGCGGGTGGCCTGCTTGAGCCGTTCCTCGCCGGCGTGCGCCAGGATGTCCCGCTGGAAGAGCGCGGCCTGCATCTTGGCGGCGATCTGCCGCTGCTCGGCGGCGATGGCCGCCTCGCGGGCCTTCATCTCCGCGATCGAGCGCTCGACCTCCGCCAGGTGCCCCGCCCACTGGGGCTGGTGCGCGCCGCAGTGCGGGCACTGGGCGGCCGGCTTGATCTCCCGGCTGCACGAGGAGCACTGAAAGGTCTGCACGACACCCCTCCACCCGGCTGGCCCGCACTGTGGACTACCACTGTCGCAGCATGCCCTGAGCTGGCGCGGATTTCGACACCTGTCGGCGGTTCGGCGGTGACGAAAAGCGCACGGCCGGCCACGGACGAGGTCCGCGGCCGGCCGTCACCGGTGTCGGGTCGGGGTCAGGGGCGGCCCATGCCCCGGTACTCCCAGCCCGCCTGGCTCCACATTGTCGAGTCGAGGCAGTTGCGGCCGTCGACCACGCGGCGGCCGGCGACCAGCTCGCCGAGGGCCACCGGGTCGGCGTTGCGGAAGTCGGCCCACTCGGTGAGGACGCAGACCAGGTCCGCCCCGGTCACCGCGTCGGCCATGGTGGACTCGTACGTCAGCTCGGGGGCCACCCGGCGGGCGTTGTCGGTGCCCTGCGGGTCGTACACGTGCACGTCTGCCCCGGCCTTGCCCAGCAGCCCGGCGACCGCGAGCGCCGGGGCGTCGCGTACGTCGTCGGTGTTGGGTTTGAACGTGGCCCCGAGCACGGCGATCCGGGTGCCGGACAGGTCCGGCCCGGCGGGCCCGGAACGACGGCCGAGCAGCTCGGCGGCGAGCGCGATCACCCGGGTCCGGCGGCGCAGGTTGATCAGGTCGACCTCGTGCAGGAAGCGCAGCGCCTCGCCGGCACCGAGTTCCTGGGCGCGGGCCTGGAAGGCGCGGATGTCCTTGGGCAGGCAGGCGCCGCCGAAACCGAGACCGGCCTGGAGGAACCGGTTGCCGATCCGGGGGTCGTACCCGATCGCCTTGGCCAGCTGGGTGACGTCGCCGCCGGCGACCTCGCACACCTCGGCCATCGCGTTGATGAACGAGATCTTGGTGGCCAGGAAGGCGTTCGCGGCGACCTTGACCAGCTCGGCGGTGGCGAAGTCGGTGACCACCAGCGGGACCTCACGGTCCTCGGTGGCAGCCAGGTCGAAGACCCCCTTGTGGGCGGCGTAGAGCATGCCGTTGGCCCAGTCGCTCTTCACGCCGACCACGATCCGGTTGGGACGCAGCACGTCGTCGACGGCGAAGCCCTCCTGGAGGAACTCCGGGCTCCACGCCACCTCGACGCCCAGGTCGTTCGGGGTGTGCTTGCCGACGAGCTGCTCCACCCACTCGGCGGTGCCCACCGGGACGGTGGACTTGCCGACGATCAGCGCCTTGCGGGTCAGGTGTTGGGCGAGGCTGGTGACGGAGGCCTCGACGTACGACAGGTCGGCGCCCATCCCGTCGGCCCGCTGCGGGGTCCCCACGCAGATGAAGTGCACGTCGCCGAAGTCGGCGGTCTCGGCGATGTCGGTGCTGAACCGCAGCCGGCCGGCGGCCAGGTTGCGCCGTAGCAGCTCGTCGAGGCCGGGCTCGTGGATCGGCACCTCGCCCGCGTTCAGCTTGGCGATCTTGTCGGCGTCGACGTCGAAGCCGAGCACGTCGTAACCCAGCTCGGCGTAGCAGATGGCGTACGTCGCACCGAGGTAGCCGGTGCCGAGGAAGGTGACCCGGGGCCGGGCCGCGCCGGAGGGCGGCGTCACCGCGGCGATGGCCGGCATCGGTTGGGTGTTCGGGTACGGAATCGTCACGCCTGTCTTCTCCGCTCGCGCTGGCGGCGCTTCCTCGCGTCGCATTCGGCTGCGGCGCCTGGCCGGCACCGAAGGGGAATTGTGTCGTTTTCTGCTCGCCGTGCCGCGTCGACCTCTGCCCGCCGTGCCGCAGCGACGCCTCGGTCAGGCCCGAGCCTACGCGGCGGTAAGGATCAACCGAGCGCTGGCCGCTATCCTCAGTCTGCGCCGTCGGCGGTTCCGCGACGCTACAGACTGCGCATGATAGCCGTGAAGGGGAGGGGCCGACATGGCCGCAGAGCAGTCGTTCGACGTCTACCGGTTGCCCGAGGAGCACGAGGCGGTCCGGGAGGCGGTGCGTGAGGTCTGTGCGGCGAAGGTGGCACCGCACGCCGCCGAGGCGGACGAGACCGGCGAGTTCCCCAAGGCGTCCTACGACGCGCTGCGCTCCGCCGACTTCCACGCCCCGCACATTCCCGTCGAGTACGGCGGCGCCGGGGCGGACGCCCTGGCCACCGCCATCGTGATCGAGGAGGTCGCCCGGGCCTGCGCCTCGTCCTCGCTGATCCCCGCGGTGAACAAGCTGGGCACCATGCCGCTGATCCTGGCCGGCGGCGAGGAGCTCAAGCGCACCTACCTGACCCCGGTCGCCGCCGGGGAGGCGATGTTCTCGTACTGCCTCTCCGAGCCGGAGGCCGGCAGCGACGCCGCGTCGATGACCACCAGGGCGGTCCGCGACGGCGACCACTGGGTGCTCAACGGCGTGAAGCGCTGGATCACCAACGCCGGGGTCTCGGAGTTCTACACCGTCTTCGCCGTGACGGATCCCACAGCCCGCTCCAAGGGCATCTCGGCGTTCGTGGTCGAGAAGTCCGACCCGGGCGTCAGCTTCGGCGCCCCCGAGAAGAAGCTCGGTATCAAGGGCTCGCCGACCCGCGAGGTCTACCTCGACAGCGTCCGGATCCCCGCCGACCGAATGATCGGCGCGGAGGGGACCGGCTTCGCCACCGCCATGAAGACCCTCGACCACACCCGGGTCACCATCGCCGCGCAGGCCGTCGGCATCGCGCAGGGCGCGCTCGACTACGCCAAGGGGTACGTCCAGGAGCGCAGGCAGTTCGGGAAGGCGGTCGCCGAGTTCCAGGGCATCCAGTTCATGCTCGCCGACATGGGCATGAAGCTGGAGGCGGCCCGCCAGTTGACGTACGCCGCCGCCGGCAAGTCCGAGCGGGGCGACGCCGACCTGACGTACTTCGGCGCGGCGGCCAAGTGCTTCGCCTCGGACGCCGCCATGGAGATCACCACCGACGCCGTGCAACTGCTCGGCGGGTACGGCTACACCCGCGACTACCCGGTCGAGCGGATGATGCGGGACGCCAAGATCACTCAGATCTACGAGGGCACCAACCAGGTCCAGCGCATCGTGATGGCCCGCCAGCTACTGCGCGGCTGACCCACCCACGGCTCGGTGGCCGGCCCGAGACGTCGGTCACCCAGGCGCGGTGCGTGACGCGGCAGGGGCCCACCCCCGCGCCCACCACGCCCGCGTGACCGACGTCGGGCTCGTCAGCGCAGCTCGGTGGTGGTGTCCTCGGGCCGGCGCGGCGGGGCCGACCAGGGGGACTCCCCGGCCGAGCGGCGGGGCAGCGGCTCGGGCGGCGTCTGGTCCGGGTAGCCCAGGCTGAGCGGGGCGGTGTCCCGCTCAGCGGCGCTCCCCGGCGCAGGCCAGTCGGTCAGCGTGAAGGCGTTGCCGTCCTCCGGCCGCTGCGCCGGCGCGGGCTCGGCCGCCGGCCGGGGCCAACGCCGCCACCGCTGCCCGCTGAACGTGGCCATCAGCAGCAGGACGCCGATCAGGAAGAGCGTCCCGTTGCGCACGGGCAGGAACAGCGGCAGCGGGTCGCCCAGCACCGTCCAGCCCTCCGGGACGCGGTCACGCACCTCGAACGGCGCGACGAACACCCCGACGTACGGGGTGATCAGCAGCAGCCCGGCCACCAGCGGGCCGAGCGGCGAGAAACGCAGGGTGCCGAGCAGGCCGAGCAGGACGCCGGCGACGGCCAGGTAGACGCCCGGCTCGATCAGGTTGGCCGTGTTGAACGTGCCGATCTCCACCCACCGGGTGATCGTGCGGGCCGACCCGTCCTGCCCGAGCGTGAGCAGCAGCCAGGTGACCGGCGCCACCACCAGCCCGGCGAGGAAGCTCCAGAGATGTCGCATTGGCGCACCGTACCGTTTCCGGCATGACAGATCACCCCTCCGCCCTGCCGCAGGGCAAGCCCACGTCGTACTCCCGCGTCACCCTCAGCCGGATCATGACCGCGGTCGACGTCAATCTGTACGGAACCGTGCATGGAGGGGTGTTGATGAAGTTCGTCGACGACGTGGCGGGCGCGGCGGCGGCCCGGCACAGCGGCGGCACGGCGGTGACCGCCGCGATCGACGAGATCGTGTTCTCCGAGGCCGTTCGGGTGGGCGACCTGGTGCACGCGCACGCCCAGGTGAACTGGACCGGGCAGACCTCGATGGAGGTGGGCGTGCGGGTGGTCGCCGAGCGCTGGGACTCGGCCGAGGACGAGCCGGTCCCGGTCGCCACGGCGTACCTGGTCTTCGTGGGGGTGGACGTGGGCGGCGCGCCCCGCCCGGTCCGCCCGGTGCTGCCGGAGACCCCGCAGGACGAGCGGCGCTACCGGGAGGCGGAGATCCGCCGCGCCCACCGCCTGGCCCGCCGTCGCGCCATCCAGGCCCACCGCGAGGGCTGACCCCGCGCCGCCGGGCTGACCCCGTTCGCTGGACGGGCGCTGCCCCGCGCCGCCGATGGGGTGAGAAGGGTGCCCTCTTCTACCGAAGGCGTTGACAAGGGGCCCCTCCTTGCACCCTCCCTGCACCTCGCCCACACGACGTGGGCGCGCGGGGTGTGGGACGGGCACGCCCCGACGGCCGGACCCGGGGCGGACAATGGCGCTGCGACATGGGGCAAGATGGCCGTCACGGCCCATGTCGGAGGGCGGTGCGGGGGGCCTGGAGGAGGGTGGAGCTGTGGGTGACGTGCTGTGGACGCCGCCGGCGGACGTGCGTGAGCGGTCCCGCATCGGTGCCTACCTGCGCTGGCTGGCGGAGCACCGGGGGCTGGAGTTCGCCGACTACGCCGCGCTGTGGCAGTGGTCGGTCACCGACCTCGACGGGTTCTGGCGCTCGGTCTGGGACCACTTCGGCGTCGTCGCGCACACCGAGCCGACGGCCACGCTGGCCGACCCGGCGATGCCGGGCGCCCGCTGGTTTCCCGGGGCCACGCTCAACTACGCCGAGAACGTGCTGCGCATGCCGGGGCTGGGCGACGACGACCCGGTGGTGATCGCGCACGGGCAGACCCGCGCGCCGGAGCACCTGACGGCGGCCGAGCTGCGCGAGCGGGTCCGCCGGGTGGCGGCCGGGCTGCGCCGCCTCGGCGTCGGCCCCGGTGACCGGGTCGCCGCGTACGCGCCGAACATCTGCGAGACGTACGTGCTGCTGCTGGCCACCGCCAGCCTCGGCGCGATCTTCTCGTCCTGCGCGCCGGAGTTCGGCACCCGCAGCGTCACCGACCGGTGGCGGCAGATCGAGCCGAAGGTCCTCGTCGCCGTCGACGGCTACCGGTACGGCGACAAGCCCGTCGACCGGCGCGGCGAGGTGGCCGCCATCCGGGCCGCCCTGCCGTCGCTGCGGCACACCGTCGCCATCGCGTACCTCGACCCGGTCGCCGCCCCGGAAGGCGGGGCGATCCCCTGGGCGGAGCTGGCCGCGCCGACCGACGAGCCGCTGACCTTCGCCCCGGTGCCGTTCGACCACCCGCTGTACGTGCTCTACTCCTCCGGCACCACCGGGCTGCCCAAGCCGATCGTGCACGGCCACGGGGGCATCCTGCTGGAGCATCTGAAGATGCTCGCCCTGCACCACGACCTGGGCCCGGGCGACCGGTTCTTCTGGTTCACCACCACCGGCTGGATGATGTGGAACTTCCTGGTTTCCGGGCCGGCGGTCGGCGCGGCGATCGTGCTGTTCGACGGCAACCCGGGCCACCCCGACCTGGGCGGGCTGTGGCGGCTGGCCGCCGAGACCGGCACCACGTACTTCGGCACCTCCGCGCCGTTCCTGCTGGCCTGCCGCAAGGCCGCTCTGGTGCCGCGCGAGATCGCCGACCTGTCCGCGCTGCGCGGGGTCGGCTCGACCGGCGCGCCGCTGCCCGCCGAGGGCTTCACCTGGGTGTACGAGGCGGTCGGCGGCGAACTCCAGCTCCAATCGCTCTCCGGCGGCACGGACGTGTGCACCGGCTTCGTCGGCGGGGTGCCGCTGCTGCCGGTGCACGCCGGGGAGATCACCTGCCGGGCGCTCGGCGCGCGGGTGGAGGCACGCTCGGCCGACGGCACCCCGGTCCTCGGCGAGTTGGGCGAGCTGGTGATCACCGCCCCGATGCCGAGCATGCCGATCGGGTTCTGGAACGACCCGGACGGCGCCCGCTACCGGGAGGCGTACTTCGAGCTCTACCCGGGCGTGTGGCGGCACGGCGACTGGATCACGATCAACGACCGGGGCGGTTGCGTGATCACCGGCCGCTCCGACGCCACCCTCAACCGGGGCGGCGTGCGGCTCGGCACCGCCGAGTTCTACTCGGTGGTCGAGGGCCTCGACGAGGTCGTCGACTCGGTGGTGGTGCACCTGGAGGACGACGAGGGCGGCGCGGGGGAACTACTGCTGTTCGTGGTCCTCGCCGAGGGCCTGGAGCTGGGCGACGACCTGCGGCGCAGGATCTGCCGCGAGCTGCGGACCGCCCTGTCGCCGCGGCACGTCCCCGACGAGATCCACCAGGTCCGGGCCGTCCCGCGCACCCTGAGCGCCAAGAAGCTGGAGGTGCCGGTGAAGAAGATCCTCACCGGCACGCCGGTGGACAGCGCGGCGGCGAAGGGCGCCCTGGCCAACCCGGAGTCCCTGACGGCCTTCGCCGCCTTCGCCCAGCGCCGACCCGCCCC
>NZ_SMKJ01000311.1:0-7636 GCF_004348615.1 Micromonospora sp. KC207 | reverse complement strand
CCGCTCCCCCGCGCCGGCCTGGACCCGGATCGGCGGCGGCTGCTCGGGGCTGTGCTCGGGGCACCGTTCGCGGCGGGCGGCCTGACGGGCTGCGGCAGGCGGGAGGAGGACCGGCCCGTAGACGACGGGCCGGTCGAGCTCTCGGTCTTCTGGTACGGCACCGCCGCCCGCGCGGAGCTGACCGAGAAGGCGCTGCGGCTCTACTCCGCCAGCGACAACCGGGTCAGCTTCCGGGTCACCTGGCAGGGCCTTCCCGGCTACTACGACCGGCTGGCCACCCAGGCCGCCGGCGGCAACGTGCCCGACCTGATCCAGGTCGACGACACCGTTCTCGCCGAGTACGCCCGGCGGGACATCCTGCTCGACCTCAGCGGGTACGTCGCCGACCAACGGCTCGACCTGCGGGGGCTCCCGGCGGGCCTGGCCCGCTACGGCGAGGTGGACGGCCGCACTGTGGGGGTCGCCGCCGCCCAGACCAGCGCCGCCCTCGTCTACAACCGCCGCCTGCTGCGCCGGCTCGGCGTCGCGGAGCCCCGCACCGGCATGTCCTGGCCCGCCTACGTCGACTGGGCGGCGCGGGTCACCCGGGTCGCCGACGGCCGGGTGGCCGGCACGATGGACCCGTCCGGGGACTACCGGGCGTTCTGGCTGTGGCTGCGGGCCCGCAGCAGCGAGCTGTACCAGGGCCGGCAGCTCGGCTTCGGCGCGGGCGATCTGGTCGACTGGTTCGAGTTGTGGCAGAACGCGGGGGCCCTGCGGGCCACCCCGGGCGCCGCCCTGGTGGACCAGGCCGACAGCGGTGAGCCGATCCGGCAGCTGGTGGTCACCGGCCACACGGCCGCGTCGTTCGCCTGGGCCCACCAGTTTCCCGAGTTCCAGCGCCAGACCGACGACGAGTTGGCGCTGGCGGCGTTTCCTGGACCACCGGCGGCGCAGTGGGCGCGGGCCTCGATGTACTGGGCGGGTTTCCGGGGCACCCGGCACCCCGCTGTGGTGGCTGACGTGATCCACTTCCTGACCACGAACACGGAGGCCGGCCTGGCCCTCGGCCACGAGCGCGGGGTGAACCCCGACCTCGCCGTCCGCCGCCACGTGCGAAAGAACCTGACCGACGCGGGGCAGCGGGCCGCCGCCGCCCTCGCGGAGGCCCTGGCCGACCAGCTCGGCCCGGCCCCCGAGCCGCCCCCGGAGGGGCACGCCCGGGTCCGGGCCCTGCTCGTCGAGACGGCCGAGAAAGTCCGCTCCGGCCGGGCCGGCGTCCGCGCGGCCACCACCCGGTTCGTCGCCCAGGCCGAGGCCGCCCTCTCCTCGTGAACCGCCCGGCCGGCCGGGATCGCCACCGCCGGCCCGGAGTGGGTCAGCGCGGTGGACGGTTGCGCCGGTTGCGCATGAGCAGCACCACCAACAGGACGATCCCGCCGACGACGACCAGGCAGCACAGCAGGCTGAGGACGCCGAAGCCGCCCCGCGACCGCCGCCTGGCGGCCTCCACCACGAGTTCCCCCGGGCCGGTGGAGGCCCAGGCCGCGACCGGGACGAAGACCGACAGCACGACCGCACCGAGGACCGCGCCGAGCCGGCCCCACCACTTGTTCCACGTAGACATGCCCCCATCCTCGCCGAAGTGCGCAAGCGGGGCACGCAGGACGGCCAGGATTCCCGGACGGCACTCGCTTTCGCGGCTGGAAGCCCCCGCCGGGGCCGGAAAAAGGGCAGGAGGCGGGGAGGAGCGAAGGTGGGGCAGGATGAGGAAGAGCGAAGGGCCCCGGAGCGAACTCCGGGGCCCTTGCGAACGAGTAGCGGGGACAGGATTTGAACCTGCGACCTCTGGGTTATGAGCCCAGCGAGCTACCGAGCTGCTCCACCCCGCGTCGGCTTCTACAGCCTATCGCATCCCGGCGACGGAGATCAGCGGCCCCCCGGAAGCCCCCGGGACGGCAGCCGCCGCCACCCAGAAGGTCATGCGAGAGGCCCATGGATACCCCACGCGAAAGGCCCCGGAGCGAACTCCGGGGCCTTTCCGAACGAGTAGCGGGGACAGGATTTGAACCTGCGACCTCTGGGTTATGAGCCCAGCGAGCTACCGAGCTGCTCCACCCCGCGTCGACTCGTTAACCGTAGCGCACCACCCCGGCCGGCCGCAAAACGGCCCACGTCTCCGGGCGTAACCGCTGGTCAGCCCCCCGCCGAAGGCGACGGCGACGGCGGGGCGGAGCCGCCGCTCGGCGAGGCCGACGGCGACGGCGAGGCCGGGGCGGCGGCCTGCTGAACCCGCTGGAACGCAGTCATCGCCTCGTCCAGGGCCTTGAGCGCCTGGCCGTACCGCTCGAAGTCGCCGGACGCCTGCGCGGCCCTGACCTCGGTGATGGCCGCCTGCACCTTTGCCGCCGCCTCGGCCAGCGCGCCGGTCATCGGCGGGGCACCGGTCCCGTCGCCCGACGGCGGGGTGCCGCCGGTCGTGGGCGGGGTCCCGCCCTCGGCTGCCTGCTTGCCCTGGTCGACGAGCTGCTTGATGCCGTCGGTCAGATTGTTGGCCAGCACCACGTACGACCCGCCGTCGCCGTAGGACAGCAGCACCTTCTGCAGCAGCGGGTACGCGTCCTGCTGGTTGCTCTTGACGTACACCGGCTCGACGTACAGCATCCCGTCGCCGAACGGCAGCGACAGCAGGTTGCCGTACTGCACCTGGGCCTGGTTGGAGGAGAGCAGGTTCAGCTGCTGCCGGATGTTGGCGTTGTTGGTCATCTGCTGGTGCACCTGCACCGGCCCGGAGATCCGGGTCTGGTCCGGCAACTCCAGCACCTCGAGCTGCGGCTTGCCGTCCACATACGAGCCGGAGATCAACGCGGCGAGGTTCTGCCGGCCGTTCGGGGTGACCGCGGAGGTAAGCTGGAAGCGCGGCGCGGTCTGCCCCGGGAACTGCGTCCACATGTAGTACGGCGGCTGCTTCTGCCCGCCGTCCGGGTTGTCGGGCACGTTCGGCACCTGCCAGAAGTCCTGGGCCGAGTAGAAGTCGCCCGGGTCGGTGACATGGAACTTGGTCAGCAGGTTGCGCTGCACCTTGAACAGGTCGGCCGGGTACCGGAAGTGCTCTCGCAGCTCGGCCGGGATCTTGTCGTTCGGCAGCACCAGGTCCCCGCCGAACGCCTTGTTCCAAGCCTTGAGCACCGGGTCGGTCTGGTCGAACTCGTACAGCCGTACCGTGCCGTCGTACGCGTCGACCGTGGCCTTGACCGAGTTGCGGATGTAGTTGACGTTCTCCCGGGCGAGCTGGAAGGTGCCCCGGCCGGTCAGCTCGTCGGTGGTCTCCGCCTGGAGGTTGACCCGCTCCGCGTACGGGTAGGTCGCGGCCGTGGTGTAGCCGTCGACGATCCACTGCACCCGGCCGCCGACCACCGCCGGGTACGGGTCGCCGTCGAGGGTGAGGAACGGCGCGACCTTCTCCACCCGGTCCCGGGGGTTGCGCACGTACAGCAGCTTTGAGTTCTCGTTGACCGCCTCGGAGAGCAGGAAGTTCGACTCCTGCTCCTTGATGGCGTAGAGCAGCCGGCGGGTGAACGAGCCGATCTCGACGCCGCCCTCGCCGGTGTAGGTGTAGTACTGCTCGCCACCGGTCTGGGTCGGCCGGTCGAACTCGGCGTTGCGCTCCGGGTTCGCCTGGCCGACGATCGCGTAGTCCTCGGGCTCCATCCGCTCGCCGTAGTAGATGCGCGGCTGGGTGGCCGGGATCTGCTCGATCTGCGCGGAGCACGCCTCCTGGGTCTTCTCGCCGAGGAAGCCGGAGACGAAGTACGGCTGGCCGCCGCAGACCACATGGTTGGCCGGCGCGGCCACCAGCCCGTAGCCGTGGGTGTAGACGGTGTGCCGGTTGATCCAGGTGTTCTGCTGGTCGGTCAGCTCGCCGTAGTTGACCTCCCGGACCCCGACCACGTAGTCGGAGGTCTTGCCGGCCACCGCGTACCGGTCGATGTCCAGCTTCGGCCCGAAGTCGTAGAAGCCCCGGACCTGCTGGAGCTGGGTGTACGTCTCGGAGACGAGCTGCGGGTCGAGCAGCCGGACGTTCGGCACCACGGAGGCGTCGGTGCCCAGGCTCGCCGGCGGCACCAGGTTGCTCGCCGCGTACGGCTGGGTCTTCGTGTCGGCCAGCCCGAACGCCGCCCGGGTGGCGTTGATGCTCCGCTCGATGTACGGGGCTTCCTTGTCCTTGGCGCTCGGCTTGACCTCGAAGGTCTGCACGGCCCACGGGTAGATGCCGCCGATGGCGACGGCGGAGACGCCGAGCAGCGCCAGCGAGATGCCCGGCCACACCAGGTTCCGCATCACCGCGTTGGAGAAGACGATGATCGCGATGGCGACCACGACCGAGATGTACGCGAGGATCTCCTTGGCCGGCAGCAGCGCGTTGATGTCGGAGTACCCGGCGCCGTAGAGCTTCGCGCCCTCGTTGTACTCCAGCAGCATGGTGCGCCGGTCCAGCACGTACGCGACCGACTTCAGCAGGACGAAGACCGCGACGAGCGTGCTCAGGTGGGCCCGCGCGGCGTTGGTCATCCGATCCCCGACGCCCTGTAGCCGCACGCCGCCGAAGATGTAGTGCACGGCCAGCGCGCCGAGCAGGGCGAGCACCACGGCCGTGAAGCCGATGCCCAGTAGGTAGCGCCAGAACGGCAACTGGAAGACGTAGAAGCCGACGTCGACGCCGAACTCCGGGTCCTTGACGCCGAATTCGCCGCCGTTGCGGAACAGCAGCCACTGGCTCCACCTGCTCTGCGCGGACAGCCCGGCGAAGAGGCCGACCACCAGGGCGACCAGGCTGATCCACAGGCCGAGCCGGGGGCCGAGCACCATCCGGTACCGCTCCAGGGTGGCCTGCTCCAGCGAGTGGGGCCGCAGCTTCGGGCGCAGCCGGTGCGCCAGCCACAGGTTGCCGCCGACGATCAGCGCCATCGCGAGGCCGATCACGAGGAAGAGCAGCAGCCGGGTGGCGAGCATGCCGGAGAAGACCTGTGTGTACCGCACCTCGTCGAACCAGAGCCAGTCCGTCCACGCCTGCACCCCCCAACCGAGGAGGGTGAAGAGAAGGAACACCCCGACCAGGACACCGATGGTGACGCGTCCGCGCCGGCTCATCCTCGGCAGGGGGCTGCTACGCATGACCACTGTTGGCTCCGCACGCTCGATGTGATCGGCTCCGACCAGGCACCCCAGAGTACGGGGTGTTCCTGAAAGCGTCGGCCCATGGTCACGCGAGCTGGCGCGGGGGTCAGCAGCGGGTCGGCTGACCCCCGGCGCGGAGGGTCTCCAGGGCGGCGAGCGCGTCGTCCAGCGACCCCACCTTGAGCAACGGCAGGTCAGGCTGCGGGTTGCGGACCGCCTCCGCGCAGTTCGCCTCGGGCACCAGGAACACCTTGGCCCCGGAGTCCTTCGCGCCGACCAGCTTCTGGGCGATCCCGCCGATCGGACCGACCCGGCCCTCGTCGTCGATGGTGCCGGTGCCCGCGATGACCATCCCGCCGGTGAGGTCGGCCGGCTGCAGCTTGTCCACGATCCCCAGGGCGAACATCAGCCCGGCGCTCGGCCCGCCGATGTCGCCCAGGTCGATGGAGAGGGTGAACGGGTGCGGCTGCTGCTGGTCGATCTCGACCCCGATCCGCGGCCGGCCGTCGGACTCCCGACTGGTGATCCGCGCCGTGGCCGCGGCGCCGGCCCGGATGTAGCCGACGGTCAGGCCGCTGCCGGCCGGCTTGGCGCGGATCAGCTCGGTGAGCCGGCCGGCGCTGGTCACCGGCTTGCCGTCGACCGAGGTGACGATGTCGCCGGCGGAGAGCACCCCGTCCGACGGACCACCCGCCGTGACGGTCTTGACCAGCACCTGGACGGGGAACCCCAGCTCCCGCAGCGCGGCCGTCTCGGCGCTGGTCTGGGAGTTGCGGAAGTCCTCCTCGTTGCGCTGCTCGACCTCCTGCTGGCTCTCCCCCGGCGGGTAGACCAGCTCGCGCGGCACCACCGCCTCGTCGGCGGAGAACCAGCCGGCCAGCGCGGAACGCAGCCGCACCGTGGGCTGCACCCCGACCGTGGTCAGCCGTAGCTGGCCGGCGGAGGTGGACGTCGCCCGCCCGGTCACCTGGATGACCTCCTTGCCGTCCACGGTGCCGAGCGTGTTGACCGTCGGACCGGGGCCGAGCACCACGTACGGGATCGGCGCGTTGAGCACGCCGAAGCTGAGCAGGGCGGTCAGCAGGGCACCCACGAGGACGGTCACGCCGCGACGTCTCATGACGGTGAGCGTACCGAGCCCCCGGGTGGGTACCTCGACGGTGACAGGGACTTCGCCCTCAGCGCAACGCCAGCGGCGGCGACCTGGGGCGCAGCCCGCGTACCGTAGACGTCGTGCCTGATATTCCGTTCGGTTTCGCGCTCCCGGGTGGGCAACCACCAGACCCCAACGATCCCGCGGCGATGCAGCAGTTCATGTCGCAGTTGCAGCACCTGCTCTCGGCGCAGGGCGGCGGACCGGTCAACTGGGACCTGGCCCGGCAGGTGGCCGCCAGCCAGCTCGCCGCCACCGGAGACCCGGCGGCCTCGCCCTACGAGCGCCACTCGGTCGAGGAGGCGCTGCGCCTGGCCGACCTCTGGCTGGAGCCGGCTACCGCCTGGCCGACTGGCATCCGCACCTCGGTGGCCTGGAACCGGAACGAGTGGATCTACAAGACCCTCGACGTCTGGCGCAAGCTCTGCGACCCGGTGGCCAGCCGGATGGTCGGGGCGATGAGCGACCTCGTGCCGCCGGAGGCCCGCGCCCAGCTCGGCCCGATGCAGTCGATGGTGGCGACGCTGGGCGGCGCGCTCTTCGGCGGACAGCTCGGTCAGGCCCTCGGCTCGCTCGCCGCGGAGGTGCTCTCCGCCGGTGACATCGGGCTGCCGCTCGGCCCGGCCGGCACGGCCGCGCTGATCCCGGCCAACATCCGGGCGTACGGACAGGGCCTGGAGCTGCCCGAGGACGAAGTCCGGCTGTACGTGGCCCTGCGCGAGGCGGCGCACCAGCGGCTCTTCGAGCACGTGCCGTGGCTGCGCGGGCACGTGCTCAGCGCCGTCGAGACGTACGCCTCGGGTATCCGGGTCAACCGGGAGGCGATCGAGGAGGCGATGGGCCGGGTCGACCCGACCGACCCGGAGTCGATGCAGGCGATCGCCCTGGAGGGCATCTTCACCCCGGAGGACACCCCCGCGCAGAAGGCGTCGCTGGCCCGGCTGGAGACCGCGCTCGCCCTGGTGGAGGGCTGGGTCTGCCACGTGGTGGACGACGCGGCCGGGGAGCGTCTGCCCAATGTGGTACGCCTCGGCGAGGCGTTCCGCCGCCGGCGGGCGGCGGGCGGGCCGGCCGAGCAGACGTTTGCCGCGCTGGTCGGGCTGGAGCTGCGACCGCGCCGGCTGCGCGAGGCGGCGGCCCTGTGGGCGGCGCTGACCGAGCACCGGGGGAACGCCGGCCGGGACGCCGTCTGGGGCCACCCGGACCTGCTGCCCTCGGACGACGATTTCACCGACCCGGTGGCGTTCGCCACGACGCGGCTCGACCTCGACGACGAGCTGGCCAACTTCGACTTCACCGCCCCGGGCGGCCCGCAGGAGCAGGCAC
>NZ_SMKJ01000310.1:0-7793 GCF_004348615.1 Micromonospora sp. KC207 | reverse complement strand
GGGTGGCTCGGGGCGGCGGGCTGCTGGCGGCCGTGGTGGCGACGGGCGGCATCGTCGCCGGGTCGGGCGCGGCGGCGCGGTCCGGGCTCGACGGCAGCAGGACCCAGGCCGTCAGCCCGGTGACCAGCACGCCGCCGCCGAGCGCCGCGAGCAGCGCGGTGCGCCGCCAACGACCGGCGGGTGCGGTCACGTCGCGTAGCGCCTCGACCAGCGGCACCTCGGCCGTCGGCGGCCCCTGGTCGCGTCGCAGGTCGACCTGCTGGAAGGCCAGCCAATCGAGAATGGCGGGCAGCCGCCCGGTCAGCGCCTGCTGGTAGGACTGCTCGCGGCGCGCGCGCTGCTCCACGGGCCAGAAGCCGTGTTCGAGGCGCTCGCGGACCACCAGCCGGCAGCCCTCGGAGGTGGGGGTGATGGCGCAGCTCAGCAAGGTTCGCCGAGCGGCCTCCTGGCACCGCAGGACGAGCGCGCCCGGCTCCCGCCGCTCGGTCACCTCCGCGTCAACAGCGGCGTCGAAGCCGGGCAGTCCCGCCGTGTAGAGCAGTAGCCGGCCGGGCCTGCCGGCGACGGGCTCGACCTCGGTGTACCAGCGGGCCAGCAGCGCCGGGTCCGTCAACGCGCGCCAGACCCGACCGGTGGGATGGGACAGGTCGATCTGCGCCCCGATCTCGATCACGGCGAGACTCTATACGGGGCCGGTCGGCCGCCGGTCGCCGTGGGCGACGCCCCGCGCTGTCCCGGTGACCCACCGAAACCGGACCGCCAGGCGGCGCGCCGGCGCCGGCCGTCGTCGTCGCGGCATCGGCGTGGCCGGTGGCGTGGTCATCACCACCCCGGTGTGGGAGACCGCCACCGACCGGCTGGACCTGGACCTGGTCGGCGGCGGGCGACGCGGTCACCGTGCTGCGGCGGTGACCGGGTCGGCCACCGCAGCCCGCCGTCGGCGGGCCTCGGGCGATGGCCGACCCGGTCGCCCGGGCGTCAGGGGCCGCAGTAGAGCAGCCGGTTCGGCGAGCCGGCGCCCGGGCTGCCGACCACGCCGGCGGTGGCGGTGGCGGCGAGGTGCGCCGCCACCTGGGCCGGGGTCCAGGTGGGGTGGTCGGAGAGCACGAGCGCGGCGCAGCCGGCGACGTGCGCGGCGGCCATCGGGCTGCCGCTGATGGTGTTGGTGGCGGTGTCGCTGGTGTACCAGGTCGAGGTGATCCCTGCGCCGGGGGCGAAGATGTCCACGCAGGGGCCGTAGTTGGCGGAGCTCATCTTCGCGTCGGTGGAGACGGTGCCGGAGACGGTGAGCGCCGCGGGCACCCGCGCGGGGGAGTAGTTGCAGGCACTGCTGGCCGAGCTGCCCGAGGGCACGGTGTACGTGACGCCGGAGTTGATGGAGGCAGTCAGCGCGGCGTCCACGGTGCCGCTGGCGCTGCCGCCCAGGCCCATGACGGCCACGGCGGGCTTCACCGCGTACCGGGTGACCCACTCGATACCGGCGATGACCTGCGACCAGGTGCCGCTGCCGGCGCAGTTGAGCACCCGCACCGGCACCAGTCGGACGTCCTTGGCCACCCCGTGTAGCTGGCCGCCGACGGTGCCGGCGATGTGGGTGCCGTGGCCGTTGCAGTCGTCGGCCGGCAGGGCCCCGTCGATTGCGTCGTACCCGCCGGCGACGGAGCCACCGAAGTCGGCGTGGCTGGCACGGACGCCGGTGTCGAGGACGTAGGCGTGCACGTTCGGCGCGGTGTTCGGGTAGGCGTACCGGCCGTCGAGCGGCAGCGCGCGCTGGTCGATGCGGTCCAGCCCCCACGACGGCGGGTTGAGCTGGACGCCGGCCGCCAGCGTCGTCACGTGGTCCTGCTCGACCAGGGCCACGGCCGGGTCGGCGGCCAGCCGGCGGGCGGCCCGCTCCGGCAGGCGGATCTCGAAGCCCCGTAGGGCGGCGTGGTAGACGCGGCCCCGTACGCCGCCGTACCGGCCGGCGAGGCGGTCGGCGGCGGCGGCGACCGACGCGGCCGACCGGGCGGCGGCCCGGTCGGCCAGCAGCACGAGGTAGCTGTCCGGCACGGCGGTGCCGCCGCCGGCGTGCCAAATCTGTCCGGTGGCCGCGGCGGCCGGTGTCGCGGTGACGAGGCCCGCGCCGAGGGCGAGGGCGACGCCGAGGGCCGCCGCCAGCGACCGCCGGCGTCGGCTGCCAGGAACGATCATGTCCGGTCCTTTCCGACGGGCCGGCCCCGGGGTCACCACCCCGGGGCCGGCGGTTGGTCGTCAGGTCAGCTGGTCGGGGCGAGGTAGAGCAGGCGGTTCGGGGATCCGGAGCCGGGGCTGGTCACCACACCGGTCGTGGCGGTGGAGACCAGGTACGACGCAACCTGGGCCGGGGTCCACGACGGGTTGTTCTGCAGGACGCGGGCGGCGGCGCCGGCCACGTGCGGGGCGGCCATCGAGGTGCCACTGAGGGTGCTGGTGGCCGTGTCGCTGGTGTACCAGGCCGACAGCACGTTGGAGCCCGGCGCGAAGATGTCCACGCAGGTGCCCCAGTTCGAGT
Organism: Micromonospora sp. KC207; assembly: GCF_004348615.1. NCBI lineage: Bacteria > Bacillati > Actinomycetota > Actinomycetes > Micromonosporales > Micromonosporaceae > Micromonospora > Micromonospora sp. KC207. Next base: position 5,260 of record NZ_SMKJ01000310.1, on the reverse strand, counting down.
ACGACGCGCGGGCGTCGTTGCTCTGGGTCGCGCCGACGGTGATCGCCGTCGGTACGGCGGCCGGGGAGTAGTTGCAGGCGTTGGCGTTGGAGTTGCCGGCGGCCACCGCGTAGGTGACGCCGTCGGCGATCGAGTTGGCCACGGCGGTGTTCAGGGAGGTGTTGAGGCCGCCGCCGAGGCTCATGTTCGCCGCCGCCGGCTGCCCGGCCTGGTGGTGGGAGGTCACCCAGTTGACGCCGGCGATGACGCCTGCGGTGGTGCCGCTGCCGGAGCAGTTGAGCACCCGTACGCCCACCAGCCGGGCGCTCTTGGCCACGCCGTAGGTGGATCCGCCGACGGTGCCGGCGACGTGCGTGCCGTGGCCGTTGCAGTCTGCGGCCGGCAGGGCGTTGTCGACCGCGTCGTAGCCGTCGACGGCCCGCCCGCCGAACTGGCTGTGGGTGGTGCGGATGCCGGTGTCGATGATGTACACGACGATGCCCGAGCCGGTGCTGGTGTAGCTGTAGGTGCCCGACAGCGGGAGGGCCGCCTGGTCGATCCGGTCCAGGCCCCACGGCGGGTTGGTCTGGGTCACGGTGGCCGTGACGGTCTGGTTCTGCTCGACGTACGCCACGGCCGGGTCGGCGGCCAGCCGCTTGGCGGCCCGCTCCGACAGCCGGACCTCGAAGCCGTTGAGCGCCTCGCCGTACACGTGGCCGACGGTGGCGCCGTACCGGCCGGCGAGCGTGCCGGCCGAGGTCGCGACGGCGGCGGCCCGGGTGCCGGCCCGGCCGCCGACGGTACTGTCCTTCAGCACCACGATGTAGCTGTCCTTGACCGCGGTGGGGCTGCCGGCGTACAGGATGTCGCCGGTGGCCGGCGCCGCGCTGGCCGGGGCGCCGACCGTGGCGGCGGCCATGGCGGCGGCGGTGAGGACGCCGAAGGCGGCCAACCGGCGGGGGCTCGTGCGGGGGAGTGTCATCTCCCGGTCCTCCCTTGTTCTGGCCAGCCCGGTGGGCTTCGTGTAACCCAATGGGCCGGTCGAGCGGTTGGGGAGGAGCCTAAGACGTATCCGCGAGTATCGATATATATCGAATGGTTCATAGCGTGGCCCTATGGTCGTCCGCGCGCCGGGGGAACTGCGGGGCCGCCTGGTAGCTGGCCTCCACGACCTGGGCGTGGCGCTTTGGTTCGTCGGTGCGCGACCTGCTGGTCGCGGCTTTCGCGCCTCGGCCTGGGCACGACCCCGGCCGGTTGGCCCGGCTCGGCCCGGACCAGTTGGTCGTCTACTACCGGGCCGACGGCACCCGGCCCCGAGCGCAGCAGCACGCGGCGGCCGGTGTGCCGACGGTCGTGGGCCCGGCCCTGCCCACGGCGACGGTGGGCGGGACCGGGCCCGGTGGTGCCGGTCGATCAGGCGGTGGTGCCCGTGACGTTGCTGCCCGAGCGGGTCACCTTGTACGTGACCTTCTCACCGCTCCAGAAGTGGAAGGTGAGCGTCACCGGGGCGTTGTCGTTGACTGCGGCGAAGAAGTCCGAGGTCAGCGCGATCGAGTTGCCGGTGTAGTTCGGCTTGAACGTGACGTCGAACTCCTTGAACGACGTCCAGTCGTGCGGGCCGGCGTTGCTGCCGTCGGCGTACTTCGCCTCCATCGTGGCGAGCTGGTCGCCGCGGAACTGGGTGGGGATCGCGAATGAGCTGGTCGTGCCGGTGGCGTTGCTCAGGATCGGTCGGTCGTAGGTGATGATGTTGAGACGCCACGGCACGCCGGCCGAGAATCGCGCGTGCAACGTCGCGTTGACCCCGTACGCCCGACTGCCGGTCAGCCGGGTCAGCGCGGCGGCGGTCAGGGTGAGCTGGTTGCCGCTGACGGTGTAGTCGGTGCCCCGGATTAGGTCGGTGTTGCCCTGGCGCAGGCCCTGGAACGTGGTGCCGTTGGGGTTCAGCGTGATCGTCTTGGCGGTGATGGCGCTGGCCTTGGCGTTGAACACCAGATCCGACGAGGCGGTGCCGGAGCGGGTGCTCCAGCTCGACTTGATCTGGGCGATCAGCTCCGGGTCGCTCCACTGGAACGAGGTGCGGCCGAAGTGCTGCCCGTTGTCCCACAGCATGGTGGTGAGCTTCTTGGTTCGCGCGTAGTAGCCGAAGTATTCGAAGAACTTCAGCTTCTCGCCCTGCTCGATGGTGCCGGTGTGCCGGTCGAAGCCGAGCAGGCCGTACTCGCCGACGATCACCGGGATGCCCTTGGCGACGAAGGCGTTGTACACCCGGTCGAAGGAGTCGGTGAGGTCCTTCTGGGTGGTCGCGTCGAAGTGGGTGCCCCCGGCGACGTTCACGCTGAACGGCCAGTAGCCGTAGTAGTGCACGGTCGCGATGAGGTTGGGGTCGTTCAGCGCGTTGAACGTGGCCACCAGTTCGTCGAGGCGGGCCTGATCCGACGACGTGTGCAGGGTGGGCAGCACCAACAGGCGGGTGGCGTTGTTGCCGCCGGAGGCCCGCACGATGCGGTGGAACGAGGTGTTGAGTTCGTTCAGCAGCGTCGCGTTCTGGGCGTCGCCGGAGCTGCCGGTGAACTGCGGCTCGTTGACGCTCTCGAACACCAGCTTCGACGAGGAGCCACGGAAGGCGCTCGACAGCTGGGTCCAGACCGCGTTGTACTTGGCCAGCACGTTGGTCCGGTCGGTGGGCATCGTGTTGATCCACTGCCACGAGTCGTGGTGAATGTTGATCATCACGTGGAAGCCGTCGGCGAGCGCCCAGTCGACGACCTCCTTGACCCGGTTCAGGTAGGCGGCCTCGATCGGGTAGCTGGGCGCGCCGCCCAGGTGCGCGCTCCAGGTGACCGGGATGCGGACGCTCTTGAAGCCCTGCGCCCTCACGTTGTCCAGCAGCGCCTCGGTGATGCGCGGGTTGCCCCAGGCGGTCTCGTCGGCGCCGACGGCGTCCAGGGAGTTGCCGAGGTTCCAGCCGGGCTGCATGTCGGCCACGGCCGCCATCGCGTTGCCGGCCGGGGGCGGGGTGGTCGGAGGCGGCGTCGTGGGCGGCGCGGTGGTCGGGCCCACGCCGCCGGTGCACGTGACACCGTTGAGCGCGAAGGAGGTGGGGTTCGTGTTCGCGCCGGACCACGACCCGTTGAAGCCGAAGGAGACCGTCGCGTTCGTGGCGATGGCGGCGTTGTAGCCGACGTTGGCAGCGGTGACGTCGTTGCCGGAGGAGGTGACCGTGGCGTTCCACACCTGCGTCACCCGCTGGCCGGAGGGGAACGTCCAGGTCAGCCGCCAGCCGTTGATCGCGTCGCCGAGGTTGGTGATGCCCACGTTCGCGCCGAACCCGCCCTGCCACTGGCTGTTGACCTGGTAGGTCACCGCGCAGCCCGCCGCCGCCTGCGCGGTGCCCGACACCAGGACGCCGACGGCGGCCAGCAGCATCGTGACCGCGCTGGTGAACGCGCCGGCCCGCCATCGGGTTTGTCGGGTGGTGCCTCGTATGCCGATCATGACGCTCCTTGCCGAGAAGATGCCGCCGATTGGTGGTGCCAGTGGGGCGTCAGCGAATGCGCACGTGGCACCCATGAGAACCGCAGATTAAGTTTGCAACATAAACTTTGTCAATCGGTGAGCGACTATCCCTGTGTCGTCGCGGGCGGGCGTCGGCGGTCGATTCCGCGCCGCTGCGGTCGCCGCCTCGGCCGCTAGGCTCCAGGTGCCCGGTCCAGGTCCGGGCACGGAAGGTGGCCGAGCTGCCCGGCGGCGGCCGGGGCGGGAAGCCGAAGAGGTGAGCCCATGAACGTCGCCGTCCCCGTCGTCATCGTGGGCGCGGGACCCACCGGCATGACGGCCGCCGCCCTGCTCGCCGGTCACGGCGTCGCCTCCGTCGTCCTCGACCGCTGGGCGCAGCCCTACCCGCGACCCCGTGCCGTGCACCTCGACGACGAGGTGTGCCGGATCCTGCACCGCGTCGGCGTGCACGAGGGGTTCTCCGCCATCGCCCGTCCGGCGGCCGGACTACGGCTGCTCGACCCCGACCACCGCGTCCTCGCCGAGTTCGGCCGGGCCACGACCGCCGGCCCGCACGGTCACCCCCAGGCCAACATGTTCGACCAGCCCGCGCTGGAGGCACTGCTGCGCGCGGCCGTCGCTGGCAACCCCCTGGTCCACCTGCGCGGCGGCGTCGAGGTCGAGTCCGTCCGCGCCGAGGGCGACCGGCCGGTCGCCGTCACCGCCATCGACCGCGCGTCGGGCCTGCGGGAAACCCTCACCGCGCGGTACGTCCTCGGCTGCGACGGCTCCAACAGCACCGTCCGAGCCCGGACCGGCGGCACGATGCGCGACCTCGGCTTCGCCCAACGCTGGCTCGTCGTCGACGTCGACACCGACGCGGAGATCCGCGCCTGGGAGGGCGTGCACCAGGTGTGCGACCCCCGCCGGGCCGCCACCTACCTGCGCGTCGGGGCGCGCCGCCACCGGTGGGAGTTCCGCCTGCTGCCGGGCGAGACGGCGACGGCCCTGTCCGCCCCGCCGACCCTGCACCGGCTCGTCCGGCCGTGGACCGGGAGCCTGCCGTTCGAGGCGCTCACGGTTGTCCGCTGCGCCGAGTACACCTTCCGCGCCCAGGTCGCCGACCGGTGGCGCACGCGGGAGGTGTTCCTCCTCGGCGACGCCGCCCACCTCACGCCGCCGTTCATCGGCCAGGGCCTCGGGGCGGGTCTGCGCGACGCCGCCAACCTCAGCTGGAAGCTCGCCGCCGTCCTGGCCGGCAGCCTGCCCGACCGGGCGCTCGACAGCTACGAGGCCGAACGCCGCCCCCACGTCACCTCCCTCATCCGCCTCGCCGTGGGAATCGGCCGGGCCATGACCGAGGGCGGCGAGATCGGCAACGTGCTGCGGCGCGTCGTCGCGCCCCGGCTCGTCCACGTTCCCGGCCTGCGTGCCCGGGTCCTCGACAGCGCCACCCCGCCGCTGCGCCCCTCGGTCCTGCGGTGGCGACGCCGGACGCCGTGGGGGCTCGCCGGCCGGCTCTGCCCCAACGCCCCGCTGGCCGACGGCCGCCGCCTCGATGACCTGCTCGGCTCGTCCTTCGCCCTGGTCACCAGCCGTCCGCTGAGCGCGGCGGCCACCGCCGAGGCGCGGCGGCGCGGCGTGCTCAGCGTGCCGGTCGACCGGTCACCGGCCCTGCGGCGGTGGCTGCGGCGCGGGGCGACCCGCGCGGCGCTCGTGCGACCCGACCGGACCGTCCTGGGCACGGGCGACCCGCTGACCCTGCTGCGGGCCGCCCCACCCC
>NZ_SMKJ01000030.1:0-35660 GCF_004348615.1 Micromonospora sp. KC207 | reverse complement strand
GTCTCCCAACCCGGGACCCCCGGCATCCGGGTTCGGCCAGATCACCGCCGCGGGCTCGGCCGGCACCGTCGCGGGCGTTGGCGCGGCTCCACGAACCGGCCGTGCGGCTCAGGCGATGACCGCCGGCTCCTGCCAGCGCGGGCGGCCGGCGCGGTCCAGGTCGTACCGAACCGCCGCCAGCCGGCCGACAGCCTCCACCAGGTCTGCGGCGGGCAGGGTGAACGGCAGCCGCAGGAAGCGTTCGAGGGTTCCGTCCAGGCCGAACCGGGGGCCGGGCGCCAGCCGTACGCCGACCTCGTCGGCGGCCCGGGCCAGCGCGCTGGAGATCGGACCGTCCAACTCCACCCAGAGTGTCACCCCGCCGCGCGGCACGGTGACCCGCCAGTCGGGCAAACGCCGCGCGAGCGCGTCGGTGAGGGCGTCGCGTTGGGCGGCGAGCTGGGTGCGGCGGGCGTTCACGATGGCCGACGCGTCGGCGAGCAGATGGACCGCGACGAGCTGGTCGAGCACCGGGCTGGCCATGTCCACCCCGACCCGGGCGGCGGCCAGCCGCTGCACCTGCGGGGCGGACGCGCGGACCCAGCCGATGCGCAGGCCGCCCCAGTACGGTTTGCTCATCCCGCCGATGGAGATCACCCGGGAGTGCCGGTCGAACGTGGCCACGGGCGGGGGCAGCTCGGTGCCGTCCAACGGCAGATCCACGAACGACTCGTCGATCACCAGGTCGGTGCCGGCGGCGTGGGCCACGCCGACCATCCGTTCGCGCAGCTCGGCCGGCATCAGGTGCCCGGTCGGGTTCTGGAACTCGGGGATCAGGTACGCCAGCTTCGGCCGCCCCTGGCGCAGGCTGCCCAGCAGCATGTCTGCGTCCCAGCCCGCGGCGTCGGTGGCCAGGCCGTGGGTGGTGATCCGGGCCCGGCGGGCGGCGAGGGCGGCGAGCGCGTTCGGGTACGTCGGCGACTCGACCAGGACGCTGCCGCCGGGTGCGAGGGCCAGCCGCAGCACCAGGTCCAGCGCGTGCTGGGTGCCGCTGGTGACCATGATCTGGTCGGGCGAGGTGGGCAGACCCCGGGCCGTGTATTTGGCGGCGACCGCCTCGCGCAGCTCGTTGATGCCGGTCGGGTGGTAGCCGGCCCCGCCCAGGTAGCGGGGCAGGTCCTCGGCGGCGGCCCGGGCGGCGGGCACCAGCTCGGGCGGGGCGGCCAGCGCGGCCACCCCGAGGTCGATCATGTCGCGGTCGTCCAGCGGGGTCCACAGGCCGGTGCTCGCCACCCGGTGGGTGCCCGGGAGCATGGTCCAGCTACCCGCCCCCCGGCGGCTGGCGAGGTGACCGCTCTCCCGCAGCTGCCGGTACGCGGCGGTCACCGTGGTCCGGCTGATCCGCAGCGCCTCGGCCAGCTCCCGCTCGGCGGGCAGGCGTACCCCCAGGGGCAGGCGGCCGTCGGCGAGCAACCCCCGCACGGTGCCGGCGAGCGCGGCATAGTCCGGGCTGCGTCGGCGGCCCGGCAGCGCGTGCCACTGCCCGAGCAGCCGAGCCAATTGGGCCCCACGCACCTGACTCGTCATGGCCACCCTCCCAATATTGGCTCTCCCACCCGCCGGATTGGCCCCTAGGGTGGCATGCATGGCGGCAATTGGCAATCTCCGGCACCGGCCCGCCCGGCGGCTGGTCCAGCTCTACGGGGGGCTGGTCCTCTACGGCGTCAGCATGGCGCTGATGATCCGCTCCGGTCTCGGCCTCGACCCGTGGGACGTCTTCCACCAGGGTGTCGCCCGACAGACCGGACTGTCGTTCGGCACCGTCACCATCGCCGTCGGTGCGCTCGTGCTGCTGCTGTGGGTCCCGCTGCGGCAGCGCCCCGGCCTGGGCACGGTCAGCAACGTGCTGGTGATCGGACTGGTGGTCGACGCGACCCTCGCCCTGCTGCCCGACGGCCTACCGCTGGCGGTTCGAGCGGCGCTGCTGGTCGTCGGGATCGGCGCCAACGGCGCCGCCACCGCCCTCTACCTGGGCGCGCGGCTCGGCCCCGGCCCCCGCGACGGTCTGATGACCGGGTACGTGGCGCGCCACCCCGGGCGGTCCGTCCGGGGAGTCCGCACCGTCATCGAGGTCGCCGTGCTGGCCCTCGGCTGGCTGCTCGGCGGCACCGTCGGCATCGGCACCGTCGCGTACGCCCTCGCCATCGGGCCGCTGGTCCAGCTGTTCCTGCCGGCGTTCACGGTCGATCCGCCGCCCGGGGCGGCCACCGAACCGAGGCCGGTCGCAGCGGAGCCGAGGCCGATCCGAACGGAGCCGAACCAGGTCGGCGCGGAGCCGGTAGGAGTGCCGCCCGCCGAACCGCGCCCGGCCCGTTCGTAGCCGCTCTGAGCTGCCGCGACACCCGTACCGGAAAAGTAGGTGTTTCCTCCGGGGGCGCCGCACGGCATCATTCCTGCATGGGGGAGAACGGATGGCGCTGGACCGACGCCTGGATCTTCGTTTCACTGGTAATCGCCAACGGCGCGGGCCGGCACCGCAGGTCGGCATCCACCCGACGTCCCGAGGGCGTCCGGCTCACTGACGTGCTCTCCACAGCCGACCACCTCAACCACACCATCCCCGAGCGGCACGACGTGGAGACCGCAGTCCGGCGACTCGTCGGCGCCGGCCTGGTCAGCGTCACCGACGGCTGGTTCCGGCTCACCCCCGACGGTGAGAAGCTCTGGCGCACCCGCCCGAGCGCCGGCCTGGCCACCGCCGTGGACACGGTGCAGGGGGTGCTGAGCCGGCGGCACGCCCCGGGCAGTGCCGACTGGACCCTCCCCGAGGACGAGCACGCCGCCGCCGTGCAGGAGTACGTGGTCCGCTCGATCCCGGCTCCGCGCCGCTCCCCGAAGGGCCACTCCGGACGCGCCTGACCGTCCCGGCCGGCGCTCCCCCGAAGGGGCCCGGCTCGCTGCCGGACGCCGCGCGGCTTTCGGCTAGAGGTCGTGCGGGCCCGGGTGGGGCCGCGCGGCTCCGGGATGGGGCCGGAGCCGGGGCGATCCGCCAGATCGCCGACCTGGGTCGGTCCGGGGCGCAGAACATCGCCACGTCGCCGACACTGCGGGGCGGTCACCCGAGGCCGGCCACCCGAAGGACAACGGGCCGCAGGCGATGGTGGGCCGCAGGCGATGGTGGCGGGTCAGCGCACGGGGTGACCCGAGCCGCGCAGGGCGTCCTTGACCTCGGCGACGGTCAGCTCGCCGAAGTGGAAGACGCTGGCGGCGAGCACCGCGTCGGCCCCGGCGGCGATCGCCGGCGGGAAGTGGGCCACCTCGCCCGCGCCGCCGCTGGCCACCACCGGCACGTCGACGACGGCGCGGACCGCGCCGATCAGCTCCAGGTCGAATCCGGCCTTCGTGCCGTCGGCGTCCATCGAGTTGAGCAGGATCTCCCCCGCGCCCAGCTCGGCACCGCGCCGGGCCCACTCGACGGCGTCGATCCCGGTGCCCTGGCGACCGCCGTGGGTGGTCACCTCGAAGCCGCTCGCCGTGGTGCCGGCCGACGCCCGCCGCACGTCGAGGGAGAGCACCAGCACCTGCCGGCCGAACCGGTCGGCGATCTCGGCGATCAGCTCGGGCCGGGCGATGGCCGCGGTGTTCACCCCGACCTTGTCGGCACCGGCCCGCAGCAGGGTGTCGACGTCGGCGACCTGCCGGACGCCGCCGCCCACGGTGAGCGGGATGAACACCGACTCGGCGGTGCGTCGTACGACGTCGAGCATGGTGCCTCGGTCGCTGGAGGAGGCGGTCACGTCCAGGAAGGTCAGCTCGTCCGCGCCCGCCCGGTCGTACGCCGCGGCCAGCTCCACCGGATCCCCGGCGTCACGCAGGTCCAGGAAGTTGACCCCCTTGACCACCCGCCCGGCGTCCACGTCCAGACACGGGATCACCCGTACCGCCACCGTCATGCCGCGAAGCCTATCGCCCCCCGGCCCACCCGGCGACCGCCCGGTGAGGGCGACCACCGGCGACGCGGGCGACCTGCTCCAGCTGGTGAGAGGGGAACCCCTCTCTACCGCAGGCGTCAACAAGGGGCCCCTCCTTACAACCGGACGAGCATCTTGCCGAGGTTCTCGCCGCGCAGCAGGCCGAGAAACGCCTCCGGGGCGGCGGCGATGCCGTCGACGACCGTCTCGTCGTACGAGAGCTTCCCGTCGCGCAACCAGCCGGAAACCTCCTGGACGAACTGGGCGCGCAGGTGACCCTGGTCGCCGACGAGGAAGCCACGCAGGGTGAGCCGCTTGCTGATGAGCAGCGCCAGGTTGCGCGGCGCGGCCGGCGGCTCGGTGGAGTTGTACTGGGCGATCATGCCGCAGACGGCGACCCGGCCGTGCAGCCGCATCGCGCCGAGGGCGGCCTCCAGGTGCTCGCCGCCGACGTTGTCGAAGTACACGTCGATCCCGTTCGGGGCGGCGGCGGCGAGCTGATCGCGCACGGGGCCGTCGTGGTAGTCGAAGGCGGCGTCGAAGCCGAGCGCCTTGAGCCGCTCGACCTTGGCCGGCGAGCCGGCGCTGCCGACCACGTGGGCGGCGCCGGAGAGCTTGGCGATCTGGCCGACCATGCTGCCCACCGCGCCGGCCGCGCCGGAGACGAAGACGCTCTCGCCCGGCTGCATGGCGGCCACGCCGAGCAGGCCGGCGTACGCGGTCAACCCGGTCATGCCGAGCACGCCCAGGTACGCGCTCACCGGGGCGACCGACGGGTCGACCCTGCGGGCGCCCTTGGCGTCGACCAGGGCGTACTCCCGCCAGCCGAGGCTGTGCAGGACTGTGTCGCCGGGGACGATCCCGTTGCCCTCGCCGGCCACCACCTCGCCGACCGCGCCGCCTTCGAGCGGGGCGGCGAGGGCGAACGGCGGCACGTACGACTTGACGTCGTTCATCCGCCCCCGCATGTACGGGTCGACGGACATGAACTGGTTGCGGACCACGAGCTGGCCGGGGCCCGGGGTGGGCACCTCGGTCTCCACGAGGCGGAAGTTGTCGGCGGTCGGCCACCCCCGGGGGCGGGAGGCCAGGTGGATCTCACGGTTGACGGTCACGGCTTCGTCGTCCTTTCGGTCGCTGGGCGGGTTGGGCGGTGCTGGGCCGCGGCGCGGGACGCCGCGCGGTTGCGCGATGCCACGCGGGGCGTGTCAGCCGGCCAGGGCCTCGCGTACGGTGAGGGCGACCTCGATGTTGCCCCGGGTCGCGTTCGAGTACGGGCAGACCTGGTGGGCCTGGGCGACGAGCTGATCGGCGACGGGCCGGGCGACGGCCGGCAGGTCCACCACGAGGGCGACGGTCAGGCCGAAGCCGCCGCTGCCGTTCGCGCCGATGCCCACCTCGGCGTCGACGACCGAGCCGGTCACGTCGGCCTTGGCCCGCCGGGCCACCAGGCGCAGTGCGGAGTGGAAGCAGGCGGCGTACCCGGCGGCGAAGAGCTGCTCCGGGTTCGCGGCGCCGCCCGCGCCGCCCATCTCCTTCGGGATCGCCAGGTCCAGCTCGAAGGTGCCGTCGGAGGTACGGACGTGGCCGTCGCGGCCGTCGCCGGTGGCGCGGGCGTTGGCGGTGTAGAGGACCTGCATGGCGATCACTTCTCCTTCTGTCGGTGGATCGTCTCGGCGACCCGGGTGAGGGTGTCGCGCAGCCCGATCAGCTCGGCCTCGGTGAGCCCGGTGGCCCGGGCGACCCGCAGGGGCACCCCGCACATCCGCTCGCGCAGCACGCGGCCGGCGTCGGTGAGGCGCACCTCGACCCGCCGCTCGTCGCGCGCCGATCGGGACCGGACCAGCGCCCCGGCCGCCTCCAGCCGCTTGAGCAGCGGGGAGAGCGTGCCGGAGTCCAGCCGCAGGGCAGCGCCCAGCTCGGAAACCGTGGGGACGTCGTCGCCGCGCTCCCAGAGCACCAGCAGCACCAGGTACTGCGGGTAGGTCAGCCCGAACTCGTCGAGGATCGGCCGGTAGACGTCGGTCAGGGCGCGCGACGCCGCGTATAGCGCGAAGCACACCTGCCGTCCCAGCACCAGATCATCGGTCACCACAGAAACGTAGCCAGCAATTTAGTTGCGCACAACTTAATCGGTCGCGATGTGCCCCGCCTCACCCCGCCCCGCGGGCGGGGTGAGCGGTCAGCGGTCGCCGAGGTACGCCTCCAGCTTCACCAGGTGCCCGGGATCGAGCAGCCCGTCCACCACGCCCAGCCGGGTCACGGTCACACGGCGGCGAGCACGTCGAGGGCCTGCCGCACGGTGAAGGCGCCCGCGTACAGCGCCTTGCCGGCGATCACACCCTCCACGCCGACCGGCTCCAGGGTGGCCAGGGCGCGCAGGTCGTCCAGCGTCGAGACGCCCCCGGAGGCGATCACCGGGGCGTCGGTGCGGGAGCAGACCTCCCGCAGCAGGTCCAGATTCGGCCCGCGCATGGTGCCGTCCTTGGTGATGTCGGTCACCACGTACCGGGAGGCGCCGGCCTTGTCGAGCCGCTCCAGCACCTCGTACAGGTCGCCGCCGTCGCGGGTCCAGCCCCGTGCCGAGAGGGTACGGCCCCGCACGTCCAGCCCGATCGCGACCCGGTCGCCGTACTCGCCGCAGACCCGGTCGCACCACTCGGGGTCCTCCAGCGCGGCCGTGCCGATGTTGACCCGCGCCGCGCCGGTGCCCAGGGCGGCCCGCAGCGACGCGTCGTCCCGTATTCCGCCGGACAGCTCCACCCGCACGTCGAGCCGACCGACCACGTCGGCCAGCAGCGCGGCGTTGGAGCCGCGGCCGAACGCGGCGTCCAGGTCCACCAGGTGGATCCACTCCGCGCCGTCGCGCTGCCAGGCCAGCGCCGCCTCCAGGGGGTCGCCGTACGCGGTCTCGCTGCCGGCGGCGCCCTGCACGAGCCGGACGGCCTGGCCGTCGGCGACGTCCACGGCGGGCAACAGGGTGAGGCTCAACGCTCTTCTCCTCGCATCGAAAACGTCTCTTCTCGCATCGGGAACCTCCGCTTCGGAAGCTTCCGCGTCGCGAGCCCCCGCGTCGGAAGCTTCCGCGTCGGGAACCCCCGCGTCAGGACCGGCGGCCCAGGGCGATCACCACGGCCGCCGGCAGGACCAGCAGCAACAACACGACCAACACCACCCGCAGCGCCACGTCGTCGACGAAACTCCAGATGGCGACCACCGCCACCCCGGTCAGACCGATGATCGCCGCCCGTTCGCCCCGGGAATGCCGGGCCAGCCGGCCGGTGCGGCGACGCGGCCAGCGTGGCGTCAGCCGGCGTACCACCGCACGGCGACGCTCCCGGCGGGCCACCCGGCGGCGGCGGACGGCCCGCTCCCGCTCCAGCTGGGCCTCGCGGGCCTCCCGCCGGCGGGCCCGCTCCTTGCTCACGCCGCGCCCCCCGGCCCGGTGCCCCGGCCGCGCGGCACCCGCTCAGCCACCGGCGGTCACGGCGCCGAGCCAGTTGCGCAGCAGCGCCGCGCCGGTGTCGGCCGACTTCTCCGGATGGAACTGGGCGGCCGAGAGCGCGCCCCGCTCCACGGCGGCCACGAAGTCCGCCTCGTGGTGCGCGGTGGTCACCGCCGCGCCCGAAGCCGCCAGCGCCGCCGGGTCCACCGCCGCGTAGGAGTGGACGAAGTAGAAGCGGCTGGCGGCGGGCAGGCCGGCGAAGAGCACCGACGACGCCGCAGGCCGCACCGTGTTCCAGCCCATGTGCGGCAGCCGGGCGGCGGGCAGCCTCGTCACCCCGCCGGGCAGCAGCCCGAGCCCCTTGGTGACCACCCCATGCTCGTCGCCGTGTTCGAAGAGCACCTGCATGCCCACGCAGATGCCCAGCACCGGCCGGCCGGCGGCGACCCGCTCGGCGATGACCGGGCCCGCGCCGAGCGCCTCGATGCCGGCCATGCAGGCGGCGAACGCGCCCACGCCCGGCACCACCAGGCCGTCCGCCTCGGCGGCGGCGGCCAGTTCGTCGGTCACGGTGACGTCGGCTCCGGCCCGCTGGAGGGCCCGCTCGGCCGAGCGCAGGTTGCCCGAGCCGTAGTCGAGCACCACGATCCACTTGCTCATGCGCCCGCCCCGCTCCGCCGGCCCATGCCGGCACCCCGCCTCGTCATGAACCCTCCCCGGGCAGCAGCCAGAGCACCCCGCCGGCCGTGGCCAGCAGCGCGAGCAGCGCGGTGACCACCACCGCGCCGCGCGAGGCGCCCTGGCGGTGCAGCGAGAACGCCCCGCCCACCAGCAACCCGGCGAGGATCAACAGCAGGGTCGGCAGCACCCCGCCCATGGCTACAACGCACCCTTCGTGCTGGGGATCGCGCCGGCCGCGCGCGGGTCGAGCGCCGTGGCCTCGCGCAGGGCGCGGGAGACCGCCTTGAACTGGGCCTCCACCACGTGGTGGGCGTCCGGGTGGCCGCCGGGGCGGGCCGCGCGCAGCACGTCCACGTGCAGCGTGATCCGGGCCGCCTGGCCGAAGGACTCCCAGATGTGCCGGGTCATGCTCGTCGGGTAGACCGGCCCGATGTACGGGGCCAGCGCCGGCTCGTCGTGCACCACGTACGGCCGGCCGGACAGGTCGACGGCCGCCCGGACGAGGACCTCGTCCATCGGGACGGTCGCCGAGCCGTACCGCCGGATGCCGGCCTTGTCCCCCAGCGCCTGGTCGAACGCGGCGCCCAGCGCGAGCGCGGTGTCCTCCATCGTGTGGTGGGCGTCGATCTCCAGGTCGCCGACCGTGCGCACGGTCAGGTCGAATCCGCCGTGCCGGGCGATCTGGTGCAGCATGTGGTCGTAGAAGCCGACCCCGGTGCCGATCTCGGCCCGGCCGGTGCCGTCGAGGTCGATCTCGACGAGCACCTTGGTCTCCTTGGTGATCCGCTCGACCCGGGCGGTGCGGCTCATTGCACTGTCTCCATCGCGGTGAGGAAGGCGTCGGTCTCGGCGGGGGTGCCGGCGGTGACCCGCAGCCAGCCGGGCAGCCCGACGTCGCGGACGAGCACGCCGCGCTCCAGCAGGGCACGCCAGGCCACCGTCTGGTCGCCGCCCACCTGGAACAGGACGAAGTTGGCGTCGCTGTCGGCGACCCGCAGGCCCCGGGCGCGCAGCCCGGCGACGATCCGGTCCCGCTGCCCCATGATCGCCTCGACCGTGGCCAGCAGGGCGTCGCGGTGCGCCAGCGCCGCGCGGGCGGCGGCCTGGGTGAGCGCCGAGAGGTGGTACGGCAGCCGCACGAGCTGCACCGCCGCCACCACGGCCGGGTCGGCCGCGAGGTAGCCCAGCCGGCCGCCGGCGAAGCCGAACGCCTTGCTCATCGTCCGGGTCACCACCAGCCGCGGGTGGCCGGGCAGCACCGCGAGGGCGCTGACCGTGCCGGGGCGGGCGAACTCGGCGTACGCCTCGTCGACCACCACCATGCCGGGCGCGGCGTCGAGCACGGCGGCCACCACCGCTGGGTCCAGCGCCGTGCCCGTGGGGTTGTTCGGCGAGCAGAGGAACACCACGTCGGGGTGGTGCGCGCGGACCTGGGCGACCGCCTCGTCGGCGGTCAGCCCGAAGTCGGCCCCGCGTGCCGCCGGGACCCACCCGGTGCCGGTGCCGAGCGCCAGCAGCGGGTGCATCGAGTACGCCGGGGTGAAGCCGAGCGCCGTGCGCCCCGGGCCGCCGAACACCTGGAGGAGCTGCTGCTGGATCTCGTTGGAGCCGTTGGCCGCCCACACCTGCTCGACGGTGAGCCCGTGTCCCAGATACGCGGCCAGGTCGGCGCGCAGCGCCACGGCGTCGCGGTCCGGATAGCGGTTCAGGTCACGCAGTTCGGCCGCGAGGGCCTTGCCGATCGCGTCGGCCACCTCCTCGGGCACCGGGTACGAGTTCTCGTTGGTGTTCAGCCGCACCGGCACGTCCAGCTGCGGCGCCCCGTACGGCGACAGCCCGCGCAGGTCGTCGCGGATCGGCAGATCGTCCAGCATGCTCACGCCGCCACCACGCCTCGCCCGGTGCCGGCCTGAGGCCGGGAGGGTCCGAGCCCGATGGTTCGCCCGCTGCGCCCGCTCACGACGCCTCCCCCGGGAAGCGCACGCTGACCGCCTGGCCGTGCGCCGGCAGGTCCTCGACGCCGGCCAAAGTGACCACGTGCGGGGCCACCTCCCGCAGCGCGTCCCGCGTGTACTCCACCAGGTGGATGCCGCGCAGGAAGGACTGCACGGACAGGCCGGAGGAGTGCCGGGCGCAGCCGCCGGTGGGCAGCACGTGGTTGGAGCCGGCGCAGTAGTCGCCGAGCGACACCGGCGACCACGCGCCGACGAAGATCGCCCCGGCGTTGCGTACCCGCAGCGCCCACTCGCGGGCGTTCTCGGCGTGGATCTCCAGGTGCTCGGCGGCGTACGCGTCGACCACCCGCAGGCCGGCCTCCAGGTCGTCCACCAGCACCACGCCGCTCTGCTCGCCGGTCAGCGCGGTGGTGACCCGGTCGGCGTGCTTGGTCGCCGGGACCTGCCGGCCCAGCTCGGCCTCGACCGCGTCGGCCAGCGCGATCGAGCAGGTGACCAGCACGCTGGCCGCGAGGGGGTCGTGCTCGGCCTGGCTGATCAGGTCGGCGGCGACGTGCGCCGGATCGGCGGTGTCGTCGGCGAGGATCGCGATCTCGGTGGGGCCGGCCTCGGCGTCGATGCCCACCACGCCGCGCAGCAGCCGCTTCGCGGCGGTGACCCAGATGTTGCCCGGCCCCGTGATCATGTCGACGGGGTCGCAGTGCTGTTCGCCGGCCGGGTCGACCGTCGAGCCGTAGGCGAGCATCGCCACCGCCTGGGCGCCGCCGACGGCGTACACCTCGTCGACGCCGAGCAGCGCGCAGGCCGCGAGGACCCGCGCATCGGGCAGGCCGTCGTTCTCCTGCTGCGGCGGGCTGGCCACGACCAGCGACCGGACACCGGCCGCCTGGGCGGGGACAACGTTCATCACCACGGTCGACGGGTACATCGCCAGACCGCCGGGGACGTACAGGCCGACCCGGTCCACCGGCACCCACCGCTCGGTGACGGTGCCGCCGGGCGCCACCTGGGTGGTGTGGTCGACGCGCCGCTGGTCGGCGTGCACCCGCCGGGCCCGGCTGATCGACTCCAGCAGGGCCGCGCGGACCTGCGGGTCGAGCGTCCCCTCGGCCTCGGCGATCGCCTCAACCGGCACCCGCAGCCGCTCGGGCGAGACCCCGTCGAACCGTTCGCTCGCCGCGCGGATCGCCGGGTATCCATGCTCGCGGACCGCCTCCACGAGCGGGCGGATCCGCTCGACGGCCACGGAGACGTCGAGCTGGGCACGGGGCAGCAGGCGGCGGGGGTCACGGACGCCGCCGCGCAGGTCGATCCGATTCAACACGCCTGCGAGTCTAGGCGGCCGGGCCGGCCGCGGGCCCGCGCCGTCCGCACCCCGGGACGGTGAGCCGAGCCACGCCGGCCGGCGAGCGGGCCGGAAGGGTCCCGCCGGGGCGGGGACGGGCCGCGCCCGGGCGGCGCGGTCGGGCTAGGCTCGATCCCGTGACTGCACGGTTGCCGGTTTTCCCCCTCGGGACGGTGCTCTTCCCCGGCCTGGTGCTGCCGCTGCACATCTTCGAGGAGCGCTACCGGGCCCTGGTTCGCCACCTGGTGGGCCTGCCCGAGGGCGCGCCCCGGGAGTTCGGCGTGGTGGCCATCCGGGCCGGCTGGGAGGTCGCCCCCGGCGCCCCGGGGCGGCCCGTTCCCGGCGTCGGGGACGTCACGCTGCACGAGGTCGGCTGCACCGCCGAGCTGCGGCAGGTGACCGAGCTGTCCGACGGCGGGTACGACATCGTCACCGTTGGGCGGCGGCGGTTCCGCATCGCCGACCTCGACGTGGGCGCCGAGCCGTACCTGACGGCCGAGGTGGAGTGGCTGCCCGAGCCGGACGGCCCCGACGAGAGCGCCGACCTGCTGGCTGCCCGGGTTATCTCGGTCTTCCGGCAGTACCTCGGGCTGATCCGCCCCGGGCCGGAGGACATCTCCGAGCAGCTACCGGAGGACCCGACCGTGCTCTCCCACCTGGTCGCCGCGACCGCCATGCTGACCGTCGACGACCGGCAGCGACTGCTCGCGGTCGACGACACCGCCGCCCGGCTCCGCGCCGAGCTGCGGCTGCTCAACCGCGAGGTGGCTCTGCTGCGCCAGGTGCGGGCGGTTCCGGTGCCGCTGTCGGAGTTGGCGAGCCCGCCGGCCCCGAACTGAGCCCCGGCCCGGCCTCGAATCCGGTGGGCACGGCGGCGGTGGGCGGGCCTGCGCTCGGCGGGGCGATGAGGACCCAGGACAGGTCGGGCTCGGGCTCCGGGCGCAGCGACGGCCAGCGCGACCAGCCGGCCAGCAGGGTGTACGTCACGGCCACGCCGAACGCCGGCAGCAGCAGGTTGCCGTACGGCAGGGGCAGCACGTCGAGGAACCGGTGCAGGCCCCCTGCTCGCAGGTCGGCGGGTTTGGTGAACGCCTGCCCGTCCGGGGCGCCCGCCAGCAGCCGCTCGTACGTCGACAGGCCGACCCGTCGGCCGACCTGCCAGGCAACCAGCGCCGCGCCGAGGCCGCCGACCGCCCCGGCGAGCAGCCCGACCGGGCCGCGCCGCCGCCGCAGCAACACCCACAGGGCCAACGCGGCGAGCACCCCGAAGCCGAGCCCGAGCAGGCTGAACCAGCCGTCCGCGGCGATCGGCTGCTCCGGCTGCGGTTGGGCGTAGACGGCCCCCTCGGCGGTCTTGACCACCTGGGTGTCGGGCGCGACGGCCGCCCAGAGCAGCCCCAGCGGGACGCCCAGCGCGGTCAGCGCCACCGCCGCGCCCAGCGCCACGCCGACCGCCCTGCCGGGGCGGTGCCCGGGCTGGGCCACGCCGCCGGGGACCGGCCCGGCGAGCAGGTCGGCGGACGGGTCGGCCGGCGGGTCGGGACGAGGCACGGGCCGGTCGGCGTCGGAGGTGTCCGGGCTCACCCGATGATCCTTCCAGACCGGGTACGCCCCCGGGGCGTCGGTGCCGCCGCGGGGGCCTCAGCGGGCGAAGGGTTCCAGCATGACCGACGCCGCGCGCAGCCACGCCTGCCGGGTTTCCGGCTGGAGCTGGTGGTACTCGATCGAGGAGCCGGTCTCCAGCGCCGGGTCGTACGGCACCACGGTCACCGCCCGGGTGCGGGTGGCGAAGTGCCGCTCCAGGTCGGTCTGCAACGGCGAACGGCCCGGCGTCGGGCAGGAGATCAGGGTGACGGCGTTGTCGGCCAACTCGCCCATGCCGACCTCGTGCAGCAGGTCGAGCATCCAGTCGGCGCTGAACGCGGCGTCCTCCCGGGGCACGGTGGTGACCACGAGCTGGTCGGCGGCCTGCATCACCGTGCGCCAGTTCGGGCTCTCCACGTTGTTGCCGGTGTCCACGCAGATCACGTCGTGGGTGCGCCGCAGCAGCTCCAGCACCCGCTTGACGGTGAACTGGTCCAGGCGTTGGGCGAACCGGGGACTCTCCTCCCCGGCTAGCACGTCGTACGAGCCGTCGGCGGCGTGCCGCAGGTAGTCGTCCAGGCTGCCCAACAGGCTGGAACCCTCCAGGATCTCGATCTGGGCGAGGTCGTGGATCAGGTGCCGGATGGTCCGGGCGTGCCGGGCGCTGCCGGCGCGCAGCCCGAGGGTGCCGCGCAGCTCGTTGTCGTCCCAGGCGAGCACGCCCCGGCCGCGCACGCTGCCGACGGTGGCCGCGGCCAGCACCGTGGCCGTGGTCTTGTGCACCCCACCCTTGGGGTTGGCGAAGGCGAGCACCCGGGGGGTGCCCAGGTCACGACGGAGCACCCCGGCGGCGCGTTCCAGCTCGCTCTCGGCGCTCTGCGCCCGCCACTCGATGCGGGCCGGGTAGCCCCGCTCGGCCAGCGCCGGCGGCCCGGGCGGCGGCTGGTACGCCGGCTCGG
Source organism: Micromonospora sp. KC207 (assembly GCF_004348615.1). Lineage (NCBI taxonomy): Bacteria > Bacillati > Actinomycetota > Actinomycetes > Micromonosporales > Micromonosporaceae > Micromonospora > Micromonospora sp. KC207. Next base: position 21,741 of record NZ_SMKJ01000030.1, on the reverse strand, counting down.
CGACAGGCTGGTACGCCGGCTCGGCCCGGTAGACCGGCTCCGCCGGGGGCGGCTGGTACGCCGGCTCGGGGCGATATCCACCGTTGTCGAGCAACGAGTACCGCGACTCGGCCGGCGGGGGCTCGGGACGGTACCCGCCGTTGTCGAGCAACGAGTACCGGGACCGGCCGGGCGGGGCCGGGTCGGCGCGGCGCGGCGGCTCCGGGTCGAGGTGCCCGGGATCGGCCCGCCACGAGGGCTCGGCCTGGTAGGTCGGCTCGGCCTGGTAACCCGACGGACCGGGCTGGTAGGTCGGCTCGGCCTGGTACCCCGGCGGCTCCGGCTGGTATGCCGGGTCGATCCGGTAGGCCGGGTCCACCCGGTAACTCGCCCCGGCCCGGTAGCCGCCGTGCGCCGGTTCGGCCGGGTAGCCGGGCTCCCCGCCATACGGCTGCTCGCCGGCCGGGCCGATCGTCGGCACCCGCCCGGCGTAGCCGTTGCCGGACGCGCGCCGGGGCAGCGGCTCCGGCGTCACGTGCGGCGGTTCCTCGGCGCGGCGGTCGGCCTCGTCCTGCTCCGCGGCGGTGCGACCGCCGAGCCGGGCCCGGTCGAGCAGCGCCCGCCACCGCGGTGCTGGTTCGGCCGGCCGACCCCAGCTGGTCTCCGTGCCGTCCAAGGCTCGCCCTCCCAGCGCCATCGATCTCCGCCTGACAGGCTACGAACGAAACCCTATTCGGACCACACCGGTCCGCGCACATCCTGATTCATCTTTGTCATTTCTGCACCGCCGTTCGGCTGTCCGCGGGCGCGTCCGGGGAGGTCGCGACGGCGGATAGGGCCGCACCGGGCGTCGCCAGGGCGACTCTCAGTGAGTATTCGGTCGCCTTCGGTGCCGCTTCCGACGATTCGCCCACCAACGGAGTCGGCCCGGCGTCGGCCGGGGGGCGGGCCACGTCACGCTGCTCGGGCAGCGGCGGGGTCACCACCGTCCGGTCCAGCCGGCGCAGCTCCGGGGTCGGGTCGACCGCGCGGACCGCGGGCCGGGCGGCCAAGGCGCGCAGCGCGTCCGGCACGCCCCGCACGACGGCCGCGTAGGCGCAGCCGCACGCCGCGCGGTACGCCGCCGCCTCTCCCGCCGCGACCCACGCCCCGGTCTCGTACGCCCGGCGCAGCGCGGCGTCGTCGGCGGTGGCGGCCCGGACCCGCTGGTCGGCGGCCTCGCGGTCCTTGCGCCCCGCCACCGCGGCCATTCCCGCGACCACGTCCTGCGGGAGCCGTTGGGCCGCCAGCCGGACGATCTCGGTCTGCCGGCCGGGCAGCGGCACCCGCGCCACCACCTCCACCACCGCGACGCCGGCGAGCGCGTCGGCCAGCGGGCCCGGTGCGAGGTAGTCCGCGAACGACACCAGCGCGTACGTGCCCGCCGGCGAGCTGCCCGCCGGCAGGGCCGCGAGTTCGGTCGCGGCGGCGCGCAGGTAGCCGGGGATCGCCTCGCCGGGGCGCACCCCGACCCGGGTGACCTCGCCCACCGTGCGGTCGCCCACCGGCCGGTCGCGGCGGCCGGCCCAGCCCGCCGTGACGAGCACCGCCGCCACCGACAGCAGCGCGGCAACGGTGAGCCAGCGGGGCCGGTGCCGGACCGACCCCGGCCGAACGCCCGGCCCCGGAAGCTCGACCAACGACGGACGCTCGACCAACGACGGCCGGTCGGACTGCGGCGGTTCGGCAGCGCGCACCGCGCGGGCCTCCTCGTCTGTCAGGAGTCTCGGCTGGTCGCCGGGTCAGTCGCGGAGTATCCGCAGCGCCCGGTCCAGGTCGTCGGGATAGTCACTGACGAAGGTCACCTCGTCGCCCGTGCGCGGGTGCAGGAAGCTCAGCGACCGGGCGTGCAGCCACTGCCGGCCCAGACCGAGCCGGGCCGACAGGGTCGGGTCCGCGCCGTAGGTGACATCGCCCACGCAGGGATGGCGCAGCGAGGAGAAGTGCACCCGAATCTGGTGGGTGCGGCCGGTTTCCAGCCGGACGTCGAGCAGGCTCGCCGACGGGAACGCCTCAAGGGTGTCGTAGTGGGTGATGCTCGGCTTCCCGCCGGAGACCACCGCCCAGCGGTAGTCGTGGTGCGGGTGCCGGTCGATCGGGGCGTCGATGGTGCCGCGCAGCGGATCCGGGTGCCCCTGCACCACGGCGTGGTAGCGCTTCTCCACCTCGCGGTACTTGAACGCCCGCTTCAGCGCGGTGTACGCCTGCTCGCTCTTGGCCACCACCATGATCCCGGTGGTGCCCACGTCGAGCCGGTGCACCACGCCCTGCCGCTCGGCCGCGCCGCTGGTGGAGATGCGGTGCCCGATCCCGGCCAGCCCACCGATCACCGTCGGCCCGGTCCAGCCGGGGCTGGGGTGGGCGGCGACGCCGACCGGTTTGTCCACCACCACGATGTCGTCGTCGGCGTACACGACGGTCAGGCCGGGCACCGCCTGCGGCACCACGATCGGCGGGGCGGCCGGCGCGGGCAGCGTCACGTCCAGCCAGGAGCCGGCCTTGACCTTGTGCGAGTTCGGCCGCGCGACGCCGTCGACCAGGGCGTCCCCGGCGTCGACCAGGTTCGCGGCGGCGGTGCGGGAGAGCCCGAAGAGACGGGACACGGCCTGGTCCAGCCGCATCCCGTCCAGGCCGTCGGGGACGGGCAGGGACCGGTGGTCGCCGCCGGCGGCCGTCACGCCCGCTCCCGTTGCTCGACCGGGGCCTGCGCGGCGGGCTGCTTCCGGCCGAGCCGGGACCCGTCGCGCTGCCGGCCGGTCAGCTCCAGGAACACGGCCAGCACGACGCCGCAGACCAGCGCGCTGTCGGCCAGGTTGAACACCGGCCACACCTGCCCGTACGGGTCGAAGAGGCTGATCATGTCGACCACGTGGCCCACGAAGTGGCCCGGGGCGCGGAAGATCCGGTCGGCCAGGTTGCCCAGCGCCCCGCCGAGCACCAGTCCGAGCGAAACCCCCCACGGCACCGAACGCAGCCGCAGCGCCATCCACCCGATCCAGCCGATCACCGCCATGGTGATCAGCGGGAAGATCCAGGTGTGGTCGCTGCCGATGCTCCACGCCGCACCGCTGTTGCGGGTGAGGCTGAGGTAGACCGCGCCCCCGAGCAGCTTCACCGGCTCCCGGTCGCTGAGCGCCTGGAGCGCCAGGTGCTTGGTGAGCAGGTCAGCCAGGAAGGCGACCACGCCGACGCTGGCGAGGATCACGATCGCCCGGCGTCGGGGCCTGCCCCCGCCTGGCCCGGCGGTGCCGGTCTCGGATCCGGCGGGCGGTGTAGCCGTCATCTGCTCCCCATCGACGCTCTCGGCGGTGATCGCTCACCGTCCTGATCGGCCGGGGAGCGAGGTCAGCGCCGCTCCTCCAGCTGCTTGCACTTCACGCAGAGCGTCGCCGACGGGAAGGCGGCGAGCCGCTCCACCGGGATCGGGTCGCCGCACTTCTCGCACCAGCCGTAGCCGCCCTCGTCGAGCCGCTCCAGGGCCCGCTCGACCTGCGTGATCCGTTCCCGGATGCTGTTGGCGAGTGAGATCTCCTGCTCCCGCTCGAGCGTCTTGGTCCCGGTGTCGGCCTGGTCGTCCCCGGCCGAGTCGGTCAGCCGGTCGCGCTGCAGCTCGGTGATCTCGCTCAGCGTCTGATCGTACTCGGCGCTCAACTCGTCGCGACGGGCCGCCAGCGCGGCCCGGATCTTCTCGGTCTCCGCCGCGCTGCGGGTGGTCCTGGCCACCGGCTTGCGCCCGGCGGTCCTGGTGTCGGCTGGCTTCACCATCGTCACTCCCTCGCGCCACGGGACCGTGGCATGCCACGGCCTCTGGACAGGGGGCACCGGCCTGGCGCCCCCAGGTAACAAAACGGGCGCGCGGCGAGGACCGCCGCGCACTCCGGAGGTTGGCAAGAATACGGAACGTACAGGCGTCCGACAACGTGCCGCACCGCCGTACCGCCATTCCGCCTCGATAAGCCCATAGATGGGCAAAAGGAACGCTAGCAGATCAGTCGTCGCGGTCGTCGCCGTACTCGCCAAACCATCGGGCCAGGCGGCCCCGGCGGCTGACCGCCCGCAGCCGCCGCTCGGCCGCGTCCCGCACCCCGGCGGTGGCCACGATCAGCAGGCTGTCGCCCGCCTTCAGCCGGGTGTTCGGGCCGGGCACGAAGCCCGCCCCGTCGCGCAGCACCAGCGTCACCGATGCGCCCACCGGAAGCCGCAGCTCGTCCACGTGCACCCCGCCCAGCCGCGAGCCCGGGGGCACCTCCAACTGGAGCAGGTCGGCCCGCATCCGTTCCAGCGGCGCGGTCTCCACCCGGATCTCCGCCGGCTCGGCGGGCGCGGTCACCCGCAGTCGGCGCGCGGCCGGGGCGAGCGTGCCCGCCTGGAGCACCGTGAAGATCACCACCAGCACGAAGACCGCGTCGAAGAGCTGCTCCGCCCCCGGCACCCGCTGCGACAGCGGGATGGTCGCCAGCACGATCGGCACCGCCCCGCGCAGCCCCGCCCAGGACAGGAACGCCTGCTCGCGCGGGCCGATGCGGAACGGGGTGGCCGACACCGCGACCGACAGCGGGCGGGCGAGCAGCAGCAGCGCCAGCCCCGCGACGACCGCCGGCAGCACCGCCGCCTCCAACCGGCCCGGCGAGACCAGCAGCCCGAGCAGCACGAACAGTCCGATCTGGGCCAGCCAGGCCAGCCCGTCGGCGAAGCCGAGGATGGCCTGCCGGTGCGGCAGCCGGGCGTTGCCCAGCAGCACCCCCGCCACGTACACGGCGAGGAAGCCCGACGCGTGCAGCACCGCCCCGGCGGCGTACGCGAGCACGGTGAAGCCGACCACCGCGATCGGGTACAACCCCGCCGAGGGCAGTGCCGCCCGGCGCAGCGCCGCCCGGCCGGCCAGCCCCGCACCCACCCCGACGGCGGCGCCCACGCCCAGCTCGTAGCCGAGCAGCAGCACCTCGTACCACCACGGGTGGCCGGCCTCGGTGGCCGAGCGGGACAGCAGGACCACCAGCAGCACCGCCGGGGCGTCGTTCATCCCCGACTCGGCCTCGAGGGTGGCGACCAGCCGGGGCGGCAGGCGCAGCCGGCGCAGGGTCGCGAAGACGGCGGCGGCGTCGGTGGACGAGAGCACCGCGCCGTAGAGCATCGCCAGCCGCCAGTCCAGCCCGAGCAGAAGATGGACCACCAGGCCGACCACCAGGATGCTCACCACCACCCCGACGGTGGACAGCGCCGTGGCCACGCCGAGCACCGGGCGCAGGATGCTCCACCGGGCGGTCAGCCCGCCCTCGGCGATGATCACGATCAGGGCGCAGAAGCCGAGGGTGCGGGTCAGCTCGACGTCGTCGAACCGGATGCCCAGCCCGGACTCGCCGATCGCCACCCCGAGGGCCAGGTAGACCAGGAGGCTGGGCACGCCGAGGCGGCTGGAGAAACGGACCGCGCCCACCGCCACCAGCAGCACGCCGGCGCCGAGCAGCAACGCGAGATTGAACCCGGGGGTCATGCCGGCCCGGGGCGGCCAACCGTCACCGGCCGGTTCCGTCGCGCATCCGGCGCAGCGCCTCCGCCAGCCCGGGCGTCGGGCGCTCGACGAGGAAGAGCTTGTCCCGGCTCGCCGCGCCGGCACGCAGGGCGACGGCCGCCGGCCGGATGCCGAGCGCGTCGGCGAGGGCCCGGCGGGCCGCCTCGGTGGCCCGGCCGTCGACCGGCGGGGCGTTCACGGCGATCACCAGGGCCGGCCCGTGCGGGCCGTCGTGTCGGCCACCGACGCGGGCCCTGGCGGCACCCGGCTTGACCCGCACGGCGACGGTGAGCGTGTCGTCCATCGAAAGTCAGCGCGGCCGGGCGTCGGCGAGGAGGGCGTCGTCTGGCGCGCAGCGGGCGCACGGGGTGAAGCCCAGCCGCACCGCCTCGGCCACCGGCAGCGGCTCGGGCTCCCGGCCGTGGAGGTGGGGGCAGTCGGCCAGGTGGTAGCGGGGCCTGCCGTCCACCACCTGGACCTCGGCGTCGAGCACGGCGACCAGCGCCGCGTCGGCCGGCGATATCCGCAGCGCGGGCGGCTCGTCCGCGGGCACTGCGGCGTCACCCGCCGCGGCGGCGTCCGGATTCGCCCCGGCGACCGGCGACCCGGGCGGTTGCCGCCACCCGGTGTCGTCGGCGTCGATTGGGGCAGAGGCGCGCTGGACCGGGATGTCCGGCCCGGCCGGGGAGTTGGCCCCGCCCCGCCGGGCGCGGCCGGCCGGGGGCTGGCGTTCCTCGGTCGCGTCGGGGTCGACCCGGGCGGCTGCCGCCCGGCTGGCGGCCGCCTGGCGGGCACCCACCACCAACGCGATGGCGGCCAGCAGGCTGGCCGCGATGGACGCGGCCAGCAGCACGCTGGAGCCACCAGCGAGGCCGACCACCAGAAGCACGACGGCGACGAGGATGAGCAGCAGGCTAGCGACTATCACGGCTCACCCCCGCCGCGTCGGATTCAGCTGGCACGGTCGGTGGCCGTCCCCACGACGGCCGCCGTACCCGAGGATCAGCGGCCGGACTCCAGCGCGCCGGAGCGCCCGCCACCATACGAACCGGCAAGGCCGGCGGCCGCGAGGCCGTTGCTGCCCCCGACTGCCCGGCCGCCCTCGGACCGGGTCATCTCGGCCTCCAGGCCCTGACCACGACCGTCGAGGTCGCGCAGCTGGCTCTCCAGGTACGCCTTGAGCCGGGTGCGGTACTCCCGCTCGAACTGCTTGAGCTCCTCGATGTGCTTCTGCAACGCGGTGCGCTTGGCGTCCAGGCCGCCCATGGCCTCCTGGTGCCGCTGGCGGGCGTCGCGCTCCAGGGCGTCGGCCTTGGCCCGCGCCTCGCGGGTGACCTCCTCCGCCTTGGAACGGGCCTCGGAGAGCAGCTGGTCGGCCTCGCGACGGGCGTCGGAGACGTGGTCGTCGGCGGTGCGCTGGGCCATCATCAGCACCCGCAGCGCCTGCTGCTCGCCGTCACCGGCCACGGCCGGGCCGCCCTGGGCACGGACCTGCTCCAGCTCGGCCTGCATCGCGCGGGCGGCCTGCTCGGCCGCAGCCTTGTCGCGCTGCACCCGGTCGAGCTGGGCCTTGACGTCGTTGAGCTCAGCGGCGAGTCGGGCGTCGCCGCCCGGGCCGGCGGGGGCACCGCCGCGACCGCCGCGCTCCACCTGGGCGCGCAGCTCGTTGTTCTCCTCGATCAGACGGGCAAGCTCGCGCTCGACCTCGTCCAGGAAGGCGTCGACCTCCTCCTCGTCGTACCCCCGCTTGCCGATCGGCGGCTTTTTGAAGGCGACGTTGTGGACGTCGGCCGGGGTCAGCGGCATCGAAACTCCTCGGGTCAGTTGCGGCCGCGTAGCGGGCTGGACCTGCGGGTCTTCATCACCCGAGGATCAGCCGCTTCAACACGAACTCCATCAGCACGAACAGGATAACCAGGAGCACAAGGGAGGCCAGGTCGATGCTCACGGTACCAATTCGCAGCGGAGGGATCACACGCCTCAACGCCTTAAGAGGCGGATCAGTGACGCTCCACACGGATTCCAGCCCCACTCTCGCCCCCCGGCCGGGCTGCCAGCGACGCCCGTAGGCGAGGACCGCGCTGAGGACAAACCGGGCCAGAAGAATGATCAGGAAGACATACAGAATCAGGTACAGCACTTGCAGCAGGATCGACAACACAGCAGGCGACGTCCCTCGGTCGGGCGGGGCTAACTCAGGCTGAAGAACCCACCCTCAGCGATCTTGGCCTTGTCCTCCGCGGTGACCTGGACGTTGGCCGGTGAGAGCAGGAACACCCGGTTGGTCACGCGCTCGATCGTACCGCGCAGCCCGAAGGCCAGCCCGGCAGCGAAGTCGACCAACCGGCGGGCATCGGCCTCGTCCATCTCGGTGAGGTTGATGATCACCGGGACGCCGTCGCGGAAGTGCTCCCCGATCGTGCGGGCCTCCCGGTAGGTGGTGGGATGCAGCGTGGTGATCTGGTACCGCTGCTCCTCCTCGACCGGGGCCACCCGCTCCCTCGGCTGGGCCTGCGGGGCCAGGGCGAGGTTGTCCCGGGTGTGGTAGGTCAGCGCCCCGGAGCCGTCCGCGCCGGAGCTGCGGGTGATCGACCGGACGCTGGAGCGGTCGGCGCGCTCGACCCGCTCGCCGCGCTCCGGCCGGTCGGAGTCCGCCCGGTCCCGGTCGGAGTCCAACGGGCGGGTGGCGGAGCGCTCGGTCAGCCGGCCCCGCTCACCGGCCCGGGGCCGGGGTGCCGGCGACTCGTCGGCGTCGTCGTCATCGTCGTCGGCGAACTCCTCGGCGTACCGACCCTGCCGGTAGCGCGACGACTCGCGGTAGCCACCCTTGTCGTAGCCACCGTCGTCGTACGCTCGCTCGTCGTCCTCCTCGACCAGACCGAGCCAGACCCCCGCCTTGCGCAGTGCACCCATCCCGCGCCCTTCCGTCCGCCGTGCGGCACGCGCCCCCGTGCCGTGTCGCTTCTCGCGAGTGGACAACTGCCCACCGGACCGGAACGGCAATCCCCGGCCCACGATTCGCGGTCGCGGACCGCGCCCCCTGACGAAGGGACGCCGCTCCTGAAACAACACTGATGTAATTTGCTTCTCTCGCGGAGAGGCTACCGCAGCCTGGAACGCATTCCGAGCAACGCGCTGCCGACGCGGACATGTGTCGCGCCGTACTCGATCGCGATTTCCAGGTCCCCGCTCATGCCGGCGGAGAGCGCGACCGCCTCCGGATGGGCCGTGCGGAACGCCCGCGCCACCTCGGCGAGCCGGGCGAACGCCCGCTCCGGCTCCCAGCCCAGCGGGGCCACCGCCATCAGCCCGGCCAGCCGCAGCCCCGTCGCGCCGGCCACCGCCTCGGCCACCGGGTCGAGCCCGGCGTCCGGGTCGGCCGAGCCCGGCAGCGCCCCGCCCCGGGCGGGGTCGGCATCGACGCTGACCTGGACAAACACGTCGACCGGGCGGTCCCGGTTCGCCAGGGCCGCGGCGTCGAGCGCCCGAGCCAGCCGGACGCTGTCGACCGACTGGACGACGTCGGCGTAGCGGACCACCGAGCGGCACTTGTTGCGCTGCAACTGCCCGATGAAGTGCCAGCGCGGCGTCGCCCCGGCGGCGGCCACCTCGGCGGCCTTACCGGCGGCCTCCTGGTCGCGGTTCTCCCCCATGTCGACCACGCCGAGGCTGGCCAGGGCCAGCACGTCGGAGGCCGGGTACGTCTTGGTCACCGCGATCATGGTGACCTCGGTACGGTCCCGCCCTACGGCCGCGCAGGCGTCGGCGATGCGGGCCCGGACCCGGGCCAGCCCGACCGCCAGCTCGGCCCGGCGGTCGGGGCGCCCCGGGTCAGGGCGCACCGTCGGGTTCACGTCGGTCATCTCCGGCGGTCAGGATCCGTTCTTGAGGAAGTCCGGCACGTCCACGTCGTCGAAGAGCACCCGGCGCGGCGACTGGGACGGTGCCGGCATCGTGGTCGGGGGCGGCACCGGCGTGGTGGGCTGGGTCGGCTGGTTCTGGTTGCTCTTGCGGCTCGGCTCGGGCTTGTACGCCGGCGTCCCGCTGTCGAACCCGGCGGCGATCACGGTGACCCGTACCTCGTCGCCGAGGGCGTCGTCGATGACCGCGCCGAAGATGATGTTGGCGTCCGGGTGGGCCGCGTCCGTGACCAACTGGGCCGCGTCGTTGATCTCGAACAGGCCGAGGTCCGAGCCGCCGGCGATGGAGAGCAGCACGCCACGCGCGCCGTCCATGCTCTGCTCCAGCAGCGGGCTGGAGATGGCCGCCTCCGCCGCCTCGACCGCGCGGTTCTCGCCCCGGGCGCTGCCGATGCCCATGAGCGCGCTGCCCGCGCCGCTCATCACGCTCTTGACGTCGGCGAAGTCCAGGTTGATCAGACCCGGGGTGGTGATCAGGTCGGTGATGCCCTGGACACCGGAGAGAAGCACCTGGTCGGCCGTGCGGAACGCGTCCATCATGCTGATGTTGCGGTCGCCGAGCGCCAGCAGCCGGTCGTTGGGGATGACGATCAGCGTGTCGCACTGGTTGCGCAGCTCGTCTATCCCCGCCTCGGCCTGCACCTGGCGGCGCTTGCCCTCGAACGAGAACGGGCGGGTGACCACGCCGATGGTCAGCGCGCCGAGCTTGCGGGCGATGTTCGCCACCACCGGCGCGCCGCCGGTGCCGGTGCCGCCGCCCTCGCCGCAGGTCACGAAGACCATGTCGGCACCCTTGAGCACCTCCTCGATCTCGTCGCGGTGGTCCTCGGCGGCGTTCTTGCCGACGTCCGGGTTGGCACCCGCGCCGAGCCCCCGGGTCAGCTCGCGCCCCACGTCCAGCTTGACGTCGGCGTCGCTCATCAGCAGCGCCTGCGCGTCGGTGTTGATCGCGATGAACTCGACGCCCTTGAGCCCAACCTCGATCATCCGGTTGACGGCGTTGACGCCGCCACCCCCGATGCCGACGACCTTGATGACCGCCAGGTAGTTGTGCGGAGGTGTCATCTCCGGTCCTTTCCCTTCGAGATTGGCATGGGCCGACCCCACACGGCTTGGCCAGACCAGCGCCGACACGGCTGCGCCCCCGCGCGAGGCCGAGAGGTGAACCCTCACCCTCTACTAGAGGCTTACTGTAATGTCAACTACTGATCCTCTTCGGGGCAACGTAAGCGGCCTCACGCCCGGAGCCAAGGACCCGCCCGGCGTGTCGCCGCCGGAGAGGGCCACACCCCACCTTCGGGCCACCGGTCGGCCCGCCACGCACGGACCGCTGACCGGCGGGTCACCTGAAGGTGACCACGTCCGGCGCGCTCACGTCGATCGTGTCGGCCTTGCGACCGAGCAGGACCGTGGCCACCCGCGCCTTGTCCGTGCCCCGGGTGGCGTCCCCCCAGACGACGGTCCGGTCACCGCGCAGCCGCAGGCTGATCCGGGCCAGTCCCTCGACGCTGACCTCCACCAGCTCGCCGCGAAGCTCGGGGGTCAACGCGCCCAGCACCTCCAGCCCAGCTCGGGTTCCCGGATCCGCCGGGCCCGGCCGGACGACCCGCACCACCGGCAGGCCGTCGGGCTGCCGGGGCGACGACTGGAAGACCACCCCGGAGCGGTCGACCACGGCGAACCGTTCGCCCTGCGGCACCGCCGCCACCGGCGTGCGCTCCACCACCCGCACCACCAGGGTGCCCGGCCAGTCCCGGATGACCGTCGCCCGCTCCACCGGGGGAAGGGCGCCGATCCGCCGGGCGACGGCAGCCAGGTCGACCCGCGCGAGCGGCTCGTCGTCCGGCACCGCGGCGGCCTCGCGGACCTCCACCGAGGTGACCAGCGCGGCGCCCTCCACGCGGACCTCGCGCACGCCGAGCAGCCCGGTGCCGAGCACCGTCCAGGCCACCAGCGCGGCCAGGGCCAACACCCCGACGGTCACCGCCCAGGGCAGCGCCGCGCGCATCCGGCGCCGCCGGGCCCGGGCCATGAACCGCCGGGTCGACGGCGGCACGGCGTCCGTGCCGGCCCGCACCAGCTGCCAGCGCCGCACCGGCCCGCGCCGGCCGCCGCCCGAATCCGCGCCGGCGGTACGGCCGCGCGCCGGACCGGGGCTCATCCGGCGGTGGCCGCCGAGCCGCCGGCGGCGTTACCGGCACGGGCCGCCAGGGCCGCCAGCAGCTCGTCGCCCATCAGCGAGATCGGCGGCGCGCCCATGGTCACCACCACGTCGCCCGGGCGGGCCCGGCGGGCCACCTCGACCGGCGCGTCGTCCCAGGAGCCCACGAAGACCTTCCGGTCGGCCGGCAGGGGCACCGCCTCGACCAGCGCGGCCGAGCCCTCTCCGGGCTGACGCAGCTCGCCGGGACCGAAGACCTCCAGCAGCACCAGCTCGTCGGCGATGCCGAGGGCCGCCGCGATCTCCGCCTGCAAGTCACGGGTGCGGTAGAGCCGGTACGGCTGGAACACCACGATCAGCCGCCCGTCGCCGGCCACCTCGCGCAGCGTCCGCAACGCCAGCGTCATCGAGGTGGGGTGGTAGGCGTACTCGTCGTAGACCAGCACCCCGTCGGCGACGCCCTTGCGCTCGAAGCGCCGCCGCACCCCGGGGAACGTCGCGAGCGCGGCCTCCGCGGCCTCGACGGGCAACCCCAGCAGGTACGCGGTGAGCACCGCCGACGCGCTGTTGAGCCCCATGTGCCGCCCCGGCACCGGCAGCCGGAACTCGCCCAGCGGGCGCCCGTCGATCTCGGCGAGGTAGCGCACGCCCTGCGCGGAGGAGACGATCCCGCTCAGCCGCAGGTCGGCGTCGGCCGCCTCGCCGTACGTGTGCACCTGCCGTCCCTCGGCGCGCAGCGTCTGCGCCAGCCGCCGTCCGCCCGGGTCGTCGGCGCAGGTGACGATGAACCCGCGCCTGTCGGTGAGCCGGGCGAACTCGGCGAACGCCGCCTCCAGCGTGGCCAGGTCGCCGTACGTGTTGAGGTGATCGGCCTCGATGTTGGTGATCAACGAGACGTACGGGCGGTAGATGAGAAACGAGCGGTCGCTCTCGTCCGCCTCGACCACGAAGTGCTCGCCCGTGCCGTGGTGCGCCCCCGAGCCGACCTCGGAGATCTCCCCGCCGATCACGAAGGACGGATCGGCGCCGGCCTGTTGCAGGACCATCGTCACCATCGAGGTGGTGGTGGTCTTGCCGTGGGTGCCGGCGATCGCCACCGTGAGCCGGCCGGTCATCGCCGCCGCCAGGGCCTCGGAGCGGTGCAGCACCCGCAGCCCGCGCCGGCGCGCCTCCACCAGCTCCAGGTGGTCCTGCGGGATCGCCGAGGAGTAGACGACGGTGTCGACACCGTCGAGGTTGGCCGCCTCGTGGGTCATGTGGATGGTCCCGCCCAGCGCCCGCATCCCGGCCAGCGACGGCCACTCCCGCAGCTCGCTGCCGGAGACCGGCAGGCCCCGGGTGAGGAGGAGCCGGGCCAGCCCGCTCATGCCGACACCGCCGACCCCGATCAGGTGGATCCGGCCCAGGTCCTCGGCGGTCAGCGTGCCGGCCGGGGTGAACTGCGCGGTGTTCATGACGGGCACCTTCCGATCGCGACGGCCGGCCCGCTCACCGGGCCACCGCCTCGTAGACGAAGTTCAGCAGCGCCTCGTCGCCGTCGCGCCGCCCGTACGCCGCCGCGGCGGCACCCATCGCGGCGAGCCGGTGCGGGTCGCGGATCAGCGGGATGATGGTGCGCTCCACCCAGGCCGGGGTCAGCTCGGCGTCGTCCACGAGCAGCCCGCCGCCGGCCTCCACCACGGGCAGCGCGTTGCGCTTCTGCTCCTGGTTGCTGTGCGGATACGGCACGTAGATGGTGGGCAGCCCGATCGCGGCCACCTCGGCGCAGGTCATCGCCCCACCACGGCCGAGCATCAGGTCGGCGGCGGCGTAGCCGATCTCCATCTGGGACAGGTACGGCAGCGTCACGTACGGCACCGGCAGGTCGGTGGGGACCGGCACCGGCTCGTTGCGGGCGCCCATCACGTGCAGCACCTGCACGCCGTTGCGGGCCAGTTCCTTCGCCGCGCCGGCCACGGCGAGGTTGATCGAGCGGGCGCCCTGCGAGCCGCCGGCGACGAAGAGCACCGGCAGGTCCGGGCGGAGTCCGAAGTGGGCGCGGGCGGCGGCGGCGTTGGCGGCCCGGTCCAGCCCGGCGATGCCCCGGCGCAGCGGCACGCCGACCACCCGGGCGTCGCGCAGCGCCTCCGCCTGGGTGGGCTGGTGCGGGAAGCCCACCGCGACGTTGCGCGTGAACTTCATCCCGAGCCGGTTGGCCACCCCCGGCGGCACGTTCACCTCGTGGATGACGATCGGCAGCTCGCGCCGCCAGGCGGCCAGGTAGCCGGGCACCGAGACGTACCCGCCGAAGCCGACGACCACGTCGGCGCGCACCTCGTCGATCACCTTGCCCGCCGCGCGGGCCGCCTTCCACATCCGGTCGGGGGTGCGGACCAGGCTCATGTTCACCGAACGGGGCAGCTGGTAGGCGGGGATCTGCCGCAGGTCGTAGCCGGCCGGCGGGATCAGCTCGTTCTCCAGGCCCTTCGGTGTGCCGAGACAGGTGATCCGGACGCCCGGGTCGTGTCGGCGAAGGCAGTCGGCGAAGGCGAGCAGCGGGTAGATGTGGCCACCCGTGCCCCCTCCACAGAGCACCACCGAACGCAGCGGACCCATCAGCGTCTCCTCTCGCTCGCCGCGCCGCCCCGGGCCCGGTCCGGCCGGGCACCGCGGGATGCGGCCTGGTCGTCCTCGCGCCGCGCCCGCGACCGGGGTACGGACCCACGGTCCGCCGGTGGCGGCGCCGGACGACGACGCCGGCCGGGAAGCGGCGGCAACGGGGCCCAGAGTAGTCGGACCCATCGGGCGGGCGGACGGGCGTGCAGGGCTCGGGCCGCGTCGGGTTCGCAGCGGGCGAACGAGGCGAGCATCCCAATCGCCGCCATGGTCACCACCAGGGCACTTCCGCCGTCGGAGATGAACGGCAGCGGCACGCCGGTCATCGGCATCAGGCCGATGACCCCGCCGATGTTGATGATCGCCTGGCCGACCAGCCAGGTGGTGGCCCCGGCCGCGGCGAGCCGGCGGAACGGGTCCTCCACCCGCCGGGCGATCCGCAGCCCGGTGTAGCCGAGCACCGCGAACAGGGTGATCAGCACCACGCAACCGACCACGCCCAGCTCCTCGGCGAGCACGGCGAAGATGAAGTCGTTGTGCGCCTCGGGCAGCCAGCCGAACTTGAGGCTGCTCTTGCCCAGCCCGACGCCGAACCAGCCGCCGTGCTCGATGGCGTTGCGGCCCTGGACGAGCTGGTAGCACCAGGTCTCGAAGCAGTCCTTGGGTTCGGGCGGGTTGAAGAAGATGGTGAGCCGCGCCAGCCGGTAGTTCTCCTCGCCCTTCGCCCCCGAGCCCGCGCCGAGCGAGGCGGCGGCGACGAGCAGCCCGATGCCGACCAGCCCGATCACCGACAGCACGGCGAACACCTTGGTCCGCACCCCGGCCGCCCAGAGCAGGCCGACGACGAGGGCCAGCAGGCAGAGCATCGTGCCGACGTCGTTGTAGCCGACCAGCACGAACAGCAGCGCGACCACGGGAAACAGCGGGGTGGCCAGTTCCTTCCACCAGCCGAGCCGGGCGCCCTTGCGGGCCAGCACGTCGGCCCCCCACAGCACCAGCGCGAACTTCGCCAGCTCGGACGGCTGGAGCTGGATGCCGCCGACGAACAGCCACAGCAGCTCTGCCTCCAGCGGCCCGACCCGCTTCACCCCGAAGAACGAGTTCAGCGCGAGCAGCAGGTTGAGCACCAGCAGCAGCGCCACGGCGATCCCGAGCGCGGGCCCGGCCACCGACCGGTAGGTACTGGCCGGCAGCCGCTGGCACACCCAGAACGCCACCACCCCGATCACCGCGAAGATCGCCTGCTGGGTGGCGTCGGCGAAGGCGTTGCCCTCCTCGGCGTAGTTCTTCACGCTGGTGGCCGAGAAGACCATGGTCAGGCCGATGACCAGCAGCAGGCCGGCGCTGGAGATCAGCAGGTAGTACGAGGCCAGCGGCCGGGCCAGCAGGCCGCGCAGCGCGGCCAGCCCGCCGGCGGCGTCCAGGCCGAACGCCGGCGCCGGCGGGGGGTCAGCGCTCTTTGCACCCCCCGCCGCCCGCCGGGGCTGTGTGTCCGCCGTCGTCGTGCCGCTGCCTCGGTCCTCCCCCACCCGCCCATCATGGCGAATGTGAGCGCCCCGTTCCCGCCGAACGCCGTGGTCGGCGTGTCGCCGGGCAGAAGGAGGGCGGGGCGGGAGGCGGCGGCTCAGCCCATCGCGGCGAGGAAATCGCTGTAGAACAGGCCGAGCGCGATGGCCACGCCGATCCCCGCGATGATCCAGAACCGGACCACGATGTTGACCTCGCTCCATCCGGCGAGCTCGAAGTGGTGCTGGAGCGGCGACATCCGGAACACCCGCTTGCCGGTGGTGCGGAACGAGATGATCTGGATGACCACCGACATCGTGATGATCACGAACAGCCCGCCGATGATCGGCAGCAGCAGGATCGTCCGGGTGGACATCGCCATACCGGCGATCAGGCCGCCCAGGCCGAGCGCGCCGGTGTCGCCCATGAAGATCCGGGCCGGCGAGGTGTTCCACCACAGGAAGCCCACGCAGGCCCCGGCCGCCGCCCCGGCGATCAGCGCGATCTCCAGCGGGTCCCGCACCGTGTAGCAGTAGTTGTCCGGATTCGCCGTGTACGACGGGTCGGCGCACCAGTGCCGGTACTGCCAGAACGCGATCAGCGCGTACGCGGCGAGGACCATCACCGACGCGCCGGTGGCCAGGCCGTCCAGGCCGTCGGTGAGGTTCACGCCGTTGGTCGCCGCCATCACCACGAAGATGAAGATGACCACCGCGCCGATCTTGGAGACGTCCAGCGCGGGAATGTCCCGGATGAAGCTCAGCGTGGTGGCGCCGACGGTCTCGGTGTTGGTCGCCGCGCCGCTGGCGTCGGTCATGCTGCTCGGGAAGTACAGCGCGACGACGCCGAAGGCCGCGCCGACCAGGATCTGACCCGCCAGCTTGCCCCGCTTGTTGAGGCCACCGCTGTGCCGCTTGCGGACCTTCAGGAAGTCGTCGATGAAGCCGACCGCGCCGGAGAACACCATCAGGCCCAGCAGCACCAGCGCGGTGATCGTCGGCTCGACCTGGGCGATCTGGGCATCCGGCAGGGTGGTCAGGGCGAGGTGCCCGGCGACGTACGCGATGACCGTGGCCAGGATGAAGACCACGCCGCCCATCGTCGGCGTGCCCTTCTTGCCCTGGTGCATGATTGGGCCCTCGGCCCGGATCGGCTGGCCGGCCTTGAGCCGGGTGAACACCCTGATCGCGATCGGGGTGCAGAACAGTGAGACGAGGAAGGCCACCCCGATGGCGACGATCACCGCTCTCATGCGGCGGCTCCCCCGCCCGTGGCCTCGACGCGCAGCGCGTCGGCCACCTCCCAGGTGCGGTACCGGGAGCCCTTCACCAGGACCACGTCGCCCGGCCGTAGTTCACTCCGCAGCACCTCGACGGCCGCCGCCTGATCGGTGAGCAGCACCGACTCTCCTCCCCAGTCCTCTACCGCTGTCGCGCCCTCGTGGATCGGCGCCGCCGGCTCGCCCACCACGAGCAGCCGGTCCACACCCAGCTCGGCCGCGAGCCGGCCGACCTCCAGGTGCCCCTGTCGTTCGTACTCCCCCAGCTCGGCCATGTAGCCGAGCACCGCGACCGCGCGCCCCGCGCCGCGCATCCCGGCGAGCGCCCGCAGCGCCACCGCCGTGGACGCCGGGTTCGCGTTGTACGAGTCGTCGATCACCGTCACGCCGTCGTGGCGCTCGAAGACGTCCATCCGACGGGTGGAGACCAGGCCCAGCTCGCCCAGCGCGGCGGCCAGCTCCGCCAGCGGCATCCCCAGCTCCCGGGCCACCGCCGCGGCGGCCAGCGAGTTCGACACCTGGTGCCGGCCGGTCAGCCCGAGCCGCACGGCCGCGCTCCCCTCCGGCGTCACCAGGGTGTACGCGGCGCGGCCCCGCCCGTCCAGGGTCACGTCCACGGCTCGCACGTCGGCGTGCGCCGCCTCGCCGTAGCGCACCACCCGGGCGGCGGTCCGTGCCGCCATCACGTCGACCAGGGGGTCGTCGGCGTTGAGCACGGCCAGCCCGTCGGCGGGCAGCGACTCGACCAGTTCCCCCTTGGCCAGCGCGATGTTCTCCACCGAGCCGAACTCGCCGAGGTGCGCCACGCCGACGTTGAGCACCACCGAGATGCGCGGCGGCACCACCTCGCACAGGTAGCGCACGTGCCCCACCCCCCGGGCGCCCTTCTCCAGCACCAGGAAGCGGGTGTCCTGGTCGGCCTGCAACGCCGTCCACGGGTGCCCCAGCTCGTTGTTGAACGACCCCGGCGGGGCCACCGTCGGGCCGAGCCGCACGGTGAGCTGGGCGATCAGGTCCTTGGTGGTGGTCTTGCCCGACGAGCCGGTCAGCCCGATCACGGTCAGCGCGGGCAGCCGGTCCACGACCGCGCGGGCCAGCCGGCCCATGGCGTCGAGGGCGTCGCCGACGAGCACCATCGGCACCCCGGGCACCTCGCGGGTGCCGAGCACCGCCACCGCGCCGCCGGCCACGGCGGCGGCGGCGTAGTCGTGACCGTCCACCTTCTCGCCGGGGAACGCGACGAACAGCGCGCCCGCACCAGCCTTGCGCGAGTCGAACTCCACCGGGCCGGTCACCAGGGCGGCGGGGTCGGCGGCGACCAGCCGGCCGCCGACCGCCTCGGCCACCTCGGCCAGCGTCAGCGGGATCATCGCCGGCCCGCCAGGTCCCCGAAGCGGGCGCGCAGCGCGTCGGCCAGCTCCGTCCGGTCGTCGAACGGCAACACCTCGCCGCCCACCTCCTGCCCGCGCTCGTGTCCCTTGCCGAGCACGGCGATCACGTCCCCCGGGGCGGCCAGCCGGACCGCCTCGTCGATCGCCGCGCGCCGGCCACCCACCTCGACGATCCGGGCCGGCGTGGCCGCCGCGTACGCCCCGACCAGCACCTCCGCCCGGATCGCCGCCGGCTCCTCGGTACGCGGGTTGTCGTCGGTCACCAGCACCACGTCGGCGCCCCGGGCGGCGGCGGCACCCATCTCCGGCCGCTTGCCGCGGTCCCGGTCGCCGCCGGCGCCGATGACGCAGATCAGCCGCCCGGCGCTGAGTTCACGCAGCGCGGCCAGGGCCGCCACGATGGCGTCGGTCTTGTGCGCGTAGTCGACCACCCCACGCACCGGGCCGGTTGCCGAAACCAGCTCCAGCCGGCCGGGCACCCCGCCGCAGGCGGCCACCCCGGCGGCGGCGGTGGGCGCGTCCACGCCCGCGCCGACCAGCGCGGCGATGGCCAGCAGGGCGTTGGCGACGTTGTGCCGCCCGGGCAGCGCCACCCCGGCCGGCACGGTCAGCCCGCCGGGGCCGTTCGCGGTGAACCGCTGCGCGTACCCCTCGCCGTCGACGTCGGTGGCGTACCAGGTGGCCGTCGGGTCGCCGGCGGCCGAGTAGCTGACCGTGGCGGGGGTGAACAGGGGGCGCAGCGCCGGGTCGTCGTGGTTGAGCACCTCGACGGCGCAGCGCCCGTCGAACAGCTGCGCCTTCGCGGCGAAGTAGTCCGCCGAGTCGGCGTGGAAGTCCAGGTGGTCGGAGCCGAAGTTGGTGTACCCGCCGACGGTGAAGCGCACCCCGCCGACCCGGCCCATGGCCAGGGCGTGGCTGGAGACCTCCATGACCAGCGCGGTGACCCCACGCTCCCGGGCGGCGGCGAGCATGGCGTGCAGGTCGGTGGCCTCAGGGGTGGTCCGCACACTGTCGACCACCAGGTCGCCCAGCCGGGTCTCCACCGTGCCGATCAATCCGGTGACGTGGCCGGCGGCGCGCAGCCCCGACTCGACGAGATACGCCGTGGAGGTCTTGCCGGCCGTGCCGGTGATCCCGATGACGGTCAGCCCGGCGGTGGGGTCGCCGTAGACGGCGGAGGCGAGGGCGCCGAGCGCCGCACGGGGGTCGGCGACCACCAGCGCCGGCAGCCCCGCCCGGGCCACCGCCGGCGCGCCGGCCGGGTCGGTGAGGGCGGCCACCGCGCCGGCGGCGGACGCGGCGGCGGCGAACTCCACGCCGTGGCGGCGGGCGCCGGGCAGCGCGGCGTACAGGTCGCCGGGGCGGACCTCCTGGCTGGCGTGGGTCACCCCGGTCACCGTCACGTCGGCGGTTCCTCCGGGGGCCTCGACGGCGAGCCGGTCGGCGAGTTCGCCGAGCCGGAGTCCGGTCACGGTACGGGGGCGTGGATTGCCGGGCACGGCGTCAGACCCTACCCGGTCGTCCGGTTCCGACCGTACAGCCGCCCCGGTGGTTCGTCCCCACCAACCGATGATGTCCCGCCGCGCCTGGTCAGCGCGGAAAGACCTCGAACTTGGGCGCCGGCGTGCCGGACGGGGGAACCCGGTTGCGGCTGAGCGTGTAGCCCATGATGTCGCGGAAGGCCGGCGCGGCGACCGCCCCGCCCCCGCCGCCGGGGCTCCACACGAAGACCGCCACCACGAAGCGCGGATTGTCCGCCGGGGCCATCCCGATGAACGAGCCGACCTCGCCGGGCTGCTGCTTGCCGTTGGCGTAGCGGAGGCCGGTGCCGGTCTTGCCGGCCACCCGGTAGCCGGGCACCGCCGCGGCGAGCCCGGTGGCCCCGTCGACGGTGGTGACCGCCTCCAGCATGGTCCGCAGCGCCGCCGCGTGCTGCGGGCTGAGCACCGACCGGGTGACCGGTGCCTTGCCCGGGGTGCGGCTGCCGTCCCGACCGCTGATCACCTCTTTGATCAGGTGCGGCTGGACGTACGTGCCGTTGTTCGCGATCGCGGCGTACACGGCGGCCATCTGCAGCGGCGTGGCGTCGACGCTGTGCCCGATCGGCACCGACCCGTACGACGAACCGCTCCACGCCTGCGCGGGCAGCAGCCGGCCGCTGGCCTCTCCGGGCATGCCCTCGCCGGTGGGTTGGCCGAGCCCGAAGCGCTTCTGGTAGTCGATCAGCCGGTCCGGGCCGAGCTTGTCGGCGATCTCGATCGTGCCGACGTTCGACGAGTACGCGAGCATCCCGGCCAGGCTCATCCGCCGCCCGTTCGCCGGGTGGGTGTCGCGGAAGGTGGTGTCGCCCCTGACGATGGAGTCGGCGATCGGCAGCGCCGTGTCCGGGGTGACGACGCCCTCCTGCAACGCCGCGCCGAAGGTGATCGCCTTGTGGATCGAGCCAGGGTCGACCACGAAGCTGGTGGCCGCGTCCTCCCGGTCGGTCGGGTCGCTCTCCTCCGGCTTCGCGGCATTGTAGGTGGGGTGGCTGGCCTGGGCCAGCACCTCGCCGGTGGGCACGTCCATGACGACGGCCACGCCGACGCTGCCCTGCACCTTGGCCATCTGCCCCTTGAGCACCTGCTGCGCCTTGAACTGGATGTCCCGGTCGATGGTCAGGGTCAGGGAGCTGCCCGGCTTGGGCGCGGTGGTGCTGCTGTAGCCGCCCGGGATCGGGGCGTCCAGGTCGCCCTGGCCGGCCTCGTACACCCGGCGGCCGTTCTCGCCGCGCAGCAGCTCGTCGTAGCGGGCCTCCAGCCCTTCCAGGCCGACCATGTCCTGGCTGGTGAAGCCAATCAGGTTGGCGGCCAGGTCGCCGCCGGGCACCTCGCGCCGCTCGTCGCGGTGCACGCCGATGCCGTACAGGTCGAGCGCCACGATCTTCTTGGCGGTGGGGATGTCGACGCCACGGGCCAGGTACTCGAACTGGGAGGCGATCCCGTTCTCCAGGGTGCGCGGCTTCATCCGCTCGGCCAAGTCGGAGGCCGGCAGGCCGAGCAGGGGCGACAGCGCCCGGGCGGTCGCCGCGCGGTCCTTGACCCGGGTCGGGTCGGCGAAGACGTACCGGGCCTCGACGCTGTTGGCCAGCGGGGCGCCGGTGCGGTCGTAGATCGCGCCCCGGGGAGCGGGCAGGTCGACCCGGGTCAGCCGGGTGGCCAGGCCGCCGCCGGCGTACGCCGGGGTGTCGACCGCCTGGAGGAAGACCAGCCGGATGCCGATGGTCACGAACAGCGCGAGGACGAGCAGGGTGCCCAGGCGCAGCCGGCGGTGCGGGTCGGCCAGCCGGGGCGGCTTGCGGGGCTTGCGCGGTGACCGCC
>NZ_SMKJ01000309.1:0-7824 GCF_004348615.1 Micromonospora sp. KC207 | reverse complement strand
GCGGGGGCCGGGCGGTGAGGCCGGCGGCGGTCGTGCGGTACGGCGGTCGTGGCGGGGGCCCGCGATTCACTGTCGGTGGGGTGCGCGACGCCGCGGCGCGCCGGATAGGGTCGTAAGCATGACCCACCAGGTGCACGCCTTCGAGCCGCCGGAGCGGTTCGTCGCCGGGACCGTCGGGCCGCCCGGGGAGCGCACGTTCTTCCTCCAGGCGCGCGGCGGAGGCCGGCTGGTCAGCGTCGCGCTGGAAAAGGTTCAGGTGTCGTTGCTCGCCGAGAAGCTGGAGGAGTTGCTCACCGAGGCGCAGCGCCGCTTCGGCGTGCAGCTGCCCGAAGCGGCGGTTTCCGTGGGCGACAACGACCCGCTGGACACGCCGGTCGACGAGGAGTTCCGGGTAGGCACCCTCGGGCTGGCCTTCGACGTCGACACCGCGACCGTCGTGATCGAGGCGATCGCCGCCAGTGAAACGGAGGCCGAGGTCGAGTTGGGCGGCGACGAGGAAGCCGACGACGAGGAGGACGACGACGAGCCGGACGAGAACCTGGACCGGCTGCGCGTCCGGCTGACCCCCGAGGCGACCCGCGAGTTCATCGAGCGGGCTCGCCGCGTGGTCAACGCCGGCCGCCCGCCCTGCCCGCTCTGCGGCCAGCCGCTGGACCCCGCCGGGCACCTCTGCCCGCGGCACAACGGTTACCACCGGTGACCTCGTCGGAACTCGAACGTCGGCAGGAGTGCGCGGCGTCGCTGCGGCTGCTCCGCGACGGTGAGCTGACGGTCGAGGGCCGGCTGGTCGACGCCTCCAACGCCACGCTACTCGGCGTGCTGACCCTCGACGGGGTCAGCGCCCGCTGCGTCTACAAGCCGGTGCGTGGTGAACGCCCCCTCTGGGACTTCCCGGACGGCACCCTCGCCGGGCGCGAAGTCTCGGCGTACCTGGTCTCCCGGGCCACCGGTTGGGATCTGGTCCCGCCGACGGTGCTGCGCGACGGTCCGTTCGGGCCCGGCTCCTGTCAACTGTGGATCGAGGAGCCCTCCGTCGCCGAGCCGCTGGTCGGCTTCGTGCCGGCGGAGTCGGTGCCGCCGCGCTGGTTGCCGGTCGCGGCGGCCCGGGACGACGACGGCACCGCGTACGCCCTGGCGCACGCCGACGACCCGCGCCTGGCGCGGCTGGCCGTACTGGATGCGGTGATCAACAACGCGGACCGCAAGGGCGGGCACGTTCTAGTCGGCCCGGACGACCGGATCTACGGCGTCGACCACGGGGTGAGCTTCCACGTGGAGGACAAGCTGCGCACCGTGCTCTGGGGCTGGGCCGGCCGGCAGCTTCCGGCGGACGCGCTGGAGATGCTCGCCGACCTGGCCGTCCAGCTCGATGGGGCGCTCGGCGCGGAGCTCGCCGAGCACCTGACGATCCGCGAGGTCGCCGAGTTGGCCGCCCGGGTGGGCCGGCTACGCGACAGCGGCCGGTTTCCCCAGCCGCCGCAGGACTGGCCGGCGATGCCCTGGCCGCCCATGTGACCGTCCGGCACGCCGCCATCCGGTGGCGAGCGGTTGTCGCGTTGGTCACCCGTGGGGTGGGTCCGGCGCGTGGGGCGGCTGGCTAGGCTGACGGTCATGGAGTCTTGGGCGGGACACGAGGTGCCACGGCTGCCCGGCAGGGGCGGCCCGCTGACATTGTTCGATTCGGCGCGACGCGGGACCCATCCCAGTCGACCCGGCGACGTGGCCACCATGTACGTCTGCGGAATCACCCCGTACGACGCCACCCACCTCGGCCACGCCGCCACCATGATCACCTTTGATCTCGTGCAACGGATGTGGCGCGATGCCGGCCTGACGGTGCGCTACGTGCAGAACGTCACCGACATCGACGATCCGCTGCTGGAGCGGGCCGCGCGCGACGGCGAGGACTGGAAGGTCCTGGCGATGCGGGAGACCGCGCTGTTCCGCGAGGACATGGAGGCGCTGCGGATGATCCCGCCGACGCACTACGTCGGCGCGGTCGAGTCGATCCCGGACATCGCCGACAAGGTCCTCGTGCTGCTCAAGGACGGGGCCGCGTACCGGCTCGACGACGGAACCGGCGACGTCTACTTCGACATCGCCGCCACACCCGAGTTCGGCTACGAGTCCAACCTGTCCCGCGCCGAGATGCTGGAGATCTTCCCCGAGCGCGGGGGCGACCCGGAGCGGGCCGGCAAGCGCGACCCCCTCGATCCGCTGCTGTGGCGCGGTGCCCGCGAGGGCGAGCCGTCCTGGCCCGGCGGCGACCTCGGCCCGGGCCGGCCCGGCTGGCACATCGAGTGCGCCGTGATCGCGCTGAACCTGCTCGGCGAGTCGATCGACGTGCAGGGCGGCGGCAACGACCTGCTCTTCCCGCACCATGAGTGCTCCGCCGCGCACGCCGAGCGGCTCACCGGCCGGTCGCCGTTCGCGACCCACTACGTGCACGCCGGCATGATCGGCCTGAACGGCGAGAAGATGTCGAAGTCAAGGGGCAATCTGGTCTTCGTCTCCCGGCTGCGGGCCGACAGGGTGGATCCGATGGCGGTCCGGCTCGGGCTGATGGTTGGCCACTACCGCGCCGACCGCACCTGGACCGACGACCTGCTCACCGTCGCCCAGGAGCGCCTGGCCCGCTGGCGCCGGGCCGCAGCGGCCCCGACCGGGCCGTCGGGGGTCGAGCTGATGTCGGCGGTACGCGCGCGCCTCGCCGACGACCTCGACACCCCGGGCGCGATCGCGGTCGCGGACGACTGGGCCGAGCGCGCACTGACCGGCACGGGCGACGACCGTTCGGCCCCGTCCCTCTTCGCCGACACTCTGGACGCCCTGCTGGGCATCCGTCTCTAGCCCACCCACCACCCCGGTGGTCAGCAGAGAAACGTCTGAGCCGATCTCGACGGTGACGAAACCTCTTGACCACCGGGGTGGTGTGCGGGGCCAGCCGCACGGTCAGCCCAGCACCAGGCCCGGGTCCGGGTCGGGGTCCGGGGTAGGGGCCGGGATCTGGTATTCCTCGGTGAGGGTCGTCATCGGGCCGGGCCAGGTGGCCTGGGCGACCTCGATCGGCTTGCGCCGGGCGTCGTAGGCGACGTGCAGCAGGTGCAGCACGGGGGTGTCGGGGCGGATCTGGAGGGTCTCGGCCTCCTCCCGGCTGGGCTGCCGGGCGGTGATGGTGTCGGTGGCGGTGACGTACCGCCGGCCGGTGGCCTCCTCCGCCTCCTGGTACAGGGGCCGGCCGAACGCCTCGCCCCGTTCCAGGCAGGTGCCGGCGGCGTCTCCCGGGAGGAACCACGAGGCACCCACCTCGACGGGGGAGTCCTCGGTGCGGACGAGGTGCCGGCGGCACAGCAGCTCGGTGCCGTCGGCGACCCCGAACGCGTCGGCCACCTCGGGCGGGGCGGGGGCGCGGCCGACCGAGACGAGCTGCTGACGGTACCGGGCGGCCAGGTCAGTGTGGTAGCCGCGGAAGCCGCCGTACCGGCCCCGGGAAAGGCGGTTGAGCCGCCGCCGGGTGCCGCGCACGTACGTGCCGGAGCCGGGTTTGGTGATCAGGATGCCCTCGACCCGTAGCTGGTCGACGGCGCGCTGCACGGTCTGCTTGGCCACGCCGAACATCTCGGCGATGGCCGGGATGGACGGCAGGCGCTCGCCCGGCCCCCAGTCGCCGCGGCGCACCTGGGCCTTGAGCTGCGCGGCGATCTGCCGGTGCGGGAACTCGGCCGCACCCGGGTTGATCTGCATGGCTCCTCCTGGAGATCACAGCTAGGTTCCTAGGATGCCCTAGCGCGCGTGACGGCGCCACCCCGGACACGCGGGAGGCACCTGCCGAAAGCCCCCGGATCCATCGATCCGGGGGCTCTCAGGACAAGCAGGTGGTTACTACCAGGAGCCGGCGGTAGGGCCAGCCGAACCGCCGCGTCGGCGCAGGTACTTCTCGAACTCCTGGGCGATCTCGTCCCCGGTCAGCGGGGTGATGCCCGCGTCGCCGACGCGTTCCTCCAGCTCGCGTACGTACTCGCCGAGCTCGGCGTCCTGCTCGGCGGCCCCGCGCACCCGCTGCTCCCACTCCGCCGCCTCCTCCGCCAGGTCGGCCATCGGCACCGGCAGGTCGAGCACCTCCTCGACCCGGTGTAGCAGCGCGAGGGTGGCCTTGGGGCAGGGCGGGTTGTTGGCGTAGTGCGGCACGTGCACCCAGAACGAGACCGCGTCGACCTCGGCGCGGGTGCAGGCGTCGTGCAGCACCCCGACGATTCCGGTGGGGCCGTCGTACCGGGTGGGGGTGAGCTGGTAGCGCCGGGCCGCCTCCGCGTCCGAGGCGCTGCCGCTGATCGGAAGTGGCCGGGTGTACGGCACGTCGGCCAGCAGCGCGCCGAGCAGCACCACGCGCTCGACCTCCAGGCTGTGGCAGATCTCCAGCACCTGCTCGCAGAACGTGCGCCAGCGCATGCTCGGCTCGATCCCCCGGATCAGCACCACGTCCCGCTCGGTGCCCTCCGGGCTGGCCACCATGAAACGGGTGGTGGGCCACTCGACCCGGCGGGTCTCGCCGTCGGCCATCGTGATCGTCGGCCGGCTGACCTGGAAGTCGTAGAAGTCCTCCGGGTCCAGCTCGGTGACCTGCCGCGCCTGCCAGACCTGCTCCAGGTGCTCGACGGCCGCGGTCGACGCGTCCGCGGCGTCGTTCCAGCCCTCGAAAGCGGCGATGGCCACGGGGGACCGCAGCACCGGCAGCCCGTCGAACTCGGTCATGCCGTCACCTCACCCTGTCGTCGGCGGGCGGCCCCGGGCTGCGGCCCGGTCGTCCGCCCGCCGGGCCCGGTGGCGTCCCTGATGTCCTTCACGTCCGCCAGCCTACGTGTCGGGGCCGGATGCGGCCCGTCGGCCGCGCCGGTCCGGCCGGCGGGCCCCCCGGCGCGGCCGACGCGCCCCGCCGCCGGTGGTGTGACCCGGCCGACACATTGGGAAAGCCCGAGCCGCGGTCACCCCTCCGTGACTCCTCGCACTACCCTAAGTTTCGTGCGGACTTCGTTGCTGGATGTGCTGTCAGACCGGATCGTCGTCGCCGACGGCGCGATGGCGACGATGCTTCAGGCGGCCGACCTGACCCTGGACGACTTCGAGGGGCACGAGGGCTGCAACGAGATCCTCAACGTCACACGCCCGGACGTGATCCATGGGGTGCACGACGCCTACCTGGCGGCCGGCGCGGACTGCGTCGAGACGAACACCTTCGGCGCGAACCTGGCCAACCTCGCTGAGTACGACATCCAGCACCGGATCAGGCAGCTGTCCGAGACCGGCGCGCGAATCGCCCGCCGGGCCGCCGACGCGTGGAGCACCGCCGAACGGCCCCGGTTCGTGCTCGGCGCCATCGGCCCGGGCACGAAGCTGCCCACCCTCGGGCACGCCGCGTACGCGACGCTGCGCGACGCGTACCAGGAGAACGCGGCTGGCCTGCTCGCTGGCGGGGCGGACGCGTTGATCATCGAGACGTGCCAGGACCTGCTCCAGGTGAAGGCGGCGGTGGTCGGGTCCCGCCGGGCCATGGCCGAGACCGGGCAGAGCGCGCCGCTGATCTGCCACGTCACCGTGGAGACCACCGGCACGATGCTGCTGGGCAGCGAGATCGGCGCGGCGCTGACCGCCCTGGAGCCGCTGGGCATCGACCTGATCGGGCTGAACTGCGCGACGGGGCCGGCGGAGATGAGCGAGCACCTGCGCTACCTGTCCCAGCACGCCCGGGTGCCGCTGTCGGTGATGCCGAACGCCGGTCTGCCACAGCTCACCGCCGACGGCGCGGTGTACCCGCTGACCCCGGTGGAACTGGCCGACGCCCTGGAGCGGTTCGTCGCCGAGTACGGGGTGGCGCTGGTCGGCGGGTGCTGCGGGACGACCCCGGAGCACATTCGGATGGTCGCCGAGCGGCTGCACGGGGTGCGGCCGGTCACCCGCGAGCCGCGAGCCGACGCCGGGGTCTCCTCGATCTACCACCACGTGCCGTTCGCCCAGGACGCCAGCGTGCTTATGGTGGGGGAACGGACCAACGCCAACGGCTCGAAGGCGTTCCGCGAGGCGATGCTGGCCGGTGACTGGCAGGCGTGTGTGGAGATCGCCCGCAGCCAGGCCCGGGACGGCTCGCACCTGCTGGACCTGTGCGTGGACTACGTTGGCCGCGACGGCACCCGGGACATGCGGGAGCTGGCCGGGCGGTTCGCCACCGCGTCCACGCTGCCGATCATGCTGGACTCGACCGAGCCGCAGGTCATCGAGGCCGGGCTGGAGATGCTCGGCGGGCGGTGCGTGGTCAACTCGGTCAACTTCGAGGACGGCGACGGGCCGGGTTCCCGCTACGCCCGGGTGATGCCGGTCATCGCCGAGCACGGGGCGGCGGTGGTGGCGCTGCTCATCGACGAGGAGGGCCAGGCCCGCACAACGGAGTGGAAGGTGCGGGTCGCGCAGCGGCTGATCGAGGATCTGACCGGCCGGTGGGGGCTGCGCCGGGCGGACATCCTGATCGACGCGCTGACCTTCCCGATCGCCACCGGGCAGGAGGAGACCCGGCGCGACGGCATCGCCACGATCGAGGCGATCCGGGAAATCGCCCGCCGCTGGCCGGGGGTGAACTTCACGCTGGGCATCTCGAACGTGTCGTTCGGGCTGAACCCGGCGGCCCGGCAGGTGCTCAACTCGGTCTTCCTGCACGAGTGCGTGCAGGCGGGGCTGACGTCAGCGATCGTGCACGCCAGCAAGATCCTGCCGATGTCGAAGATCCCGAAGGAGCAGCGCGAGATCGCCCTGGACCTGGTCTATGACCGGCGCCGCGAGGGCTACGACCCGGTGCAGCGGTTCATCGAGGTCTTCGAGGGGGTGGACGCCTCCTCGGCGCGGGCGACCCGGGCGGAGGAGTTGGCGGCGCTGCCGCTGGACGAGCGGCTGCGGCGGCGGATCGTCGACGGCGAGCGCGACGGCCTGGAGGCCGACCTCGACGCGGCGATGGCCGGGGGCAGGTCACCACTGTCGATCATCAACGACCTGCTGCTGGACGGCATGAAGGTGGTCGGGGAGCTGTTCGGCTCGGGCCAGATGCAGCTGCCGTTCGTGCTCCAGTCGGCCGAGGTGATGAAGAAGGCGGTGGCCTACCTGGAGCCGCACATGGAGAAGGCCGACGACGGCGGCAAGGGCCGGATCGTGCTGGCCACCGTCAAGGGCGACGTGCACGACATCGGCAAGAACCTGGTGGACATCATCCTGTCCAACAACGGCTACGAGGTCGTCAACATCGGCATCAAGCAGCCGATCAACGCGATCCTCGATGCGGCCGAGCAGCACCGGGCCGACGCGATCGGGATGTCGGGGCTGCTGGTCAAGAGCACGGTCATCATGAAGGAGAACCTGGCCGAGATGGCCGAGCGCGGGGTCGCGCAGCGCTGGCCGGTGCTGCTCGGCGGGGCAGCGCTGACCCGGGCGTACGTGGAGGACGACCTGCGGGCGATGTTCCCCGGTCAGGTTCACTACGCCCGGGACGCCTTCGAGGGGCTGTCGCTCATGGAGCGGGTGATGACGGCCAAGCGGGGTGGCGCGCCAGTGGTGGACCCGCAGCGGGAGGCGGCCCTGGCGGCGCGCCGGCAGCGTCGCGAGCGGCAGCGGGCGATGGTCGGCGAGGCGCTGCCGGGGCTGAACGACGCGTCGGTGCGTTCGGACGTGGCGGTCGACGTGGAGGTGCCGACGCCGCCGTTCTTCGGCACCCGGGTGGTGAAGGGCCTGCCGCTGGCGGAGTACGCGGCGCTGCTCGACGAGCGGGCGACGTTCCTGGGGCAGTGG
>NZ_SMKJ01000308.1:0-7862 GCF_004348615.1 Micromonospora sp. KC207 | reverse complement strand
GAGCTACGTGCCGAACTCCTGGGGCAACGGCTTCACCGCCGAGATCCGGATCCGCAACGACGGCCCCAACGCCGTCAACTCCTGGACCTTCGGCTTCTACTTCCCCGCCGGCCAGCAGGTCACCAACGCCTGGAACGCCACCGTCACCCAGTCGGGCACCCAGGTCAACGCCCGTAACATGAGCTACAACGGTGCGCTGCCCGTCGGCGGCACGGTGAGCTTCGGTTTCCAGGGCACCCACACGGGGTCCAACCCGTCGCCCACCAGCTTCACCTTCAACGGCAGCGTCTGCCGCAACGGCTGATCGCCCTCGTTCCGCCGGCACACCGGCAAACCGGACGTGCCGGCGGGGCCCGCCGTCTACGGTGTGGTTAGGAAAGATCGTGCCGGGGGTACCACCCGCCGCACGACGAACCCCCGTCACGCGGCGGGGCGGCACTTGGCGAGGGAGCACCGAATGGCACTCAACGACGACGACATCCAGACGACCAGCGGCGGCGGCCTGGAGGGCCCGGCCGACGGCGGTGCCACCCCGGGTCAGCAGGACCGTGGCGCGGATGCTGGGGCCGAGGGTCCGGCCGACGGCGGTGCCACCCCGGGTCAGCAGGACGGTGGCGCGGACGGTGGGGCCGAGGGTCCGGCCGACGGCGGTGCCACAGCGGGCCAGCGGGACGGTGGCGCGGACGGTGGGGCCGAGGGTCCGGCCGACGGTGGTGCCACAGCGGGCCAGCGGGACGGTGGCGCCGACGGCAGTGCCGTCTGACGTCCCTGCGATGACGATCACCGACCCGCCGGGCGGCCACGGCCGCCCGGCGGTTCCGTCCTCCGCCGCCCGGGCCCTCGCGCGCTGCGTCGCCGTCGAGCCGGGCAAGTTCGCCGCCGCCCACTGGGGACGGGCCCCGTTGCTGTCCCGCGCCGCCGAGCTGCCCAACGCCGGCGGCTTCACCGACCTGCTCAGCCCCGCCGACGCCGACGAACTGCTCAGCCGGCGCGGGCTGCGTACCCCGTTCCTGCGCATCGCCAAGGACGGCCAGCTCGTGCCGGCGGCGCGCTGGACCGGCGGCGGCGGTGCCGGCGCCGAGATCGGCGACCAGGTCCTCGACGAGCGGGTGCTGGAGCTGTACGCCTCCGGCGCGACGCTGGTGCTCCAGGGACTGCACCGCACCTGGCCCGCCCTGGTCGACTTCGCCCGCGAGCTCGGTGCCGCCCTCGCGCAGCCGTTGCAGGTCAACGCCTACCTGACCCCGGCCGGCAACCAGGGTTTCGCGACCCACTACGACACCCACGACGTCTTCGTGCTCCAGGTCGACGGGCGCAAGCACTGGCGCATCCACCCGCCGGTGCTGGCCGATCCCCTCGAACGCCAACCCTGGGGCGGCCGGGCCGACGAGGTCTCCGCCACCGCCCAGGGGCCCGCCGCGCTCGACGTGGTTCTCGAACCGGGCGACGCGCTCTACCTGCCGCGCGGCTGGCTGCACACCGCCCAGGCCCAGGAGAGCAGTTCCCTGCACCTGACCGTCGGCATCCGGGCGCTGACCCGGTACGCCATCGCCGAGGAGCTGCTCGCCCTCGCCGCCGCCGACGCCCGGCTGCGCGCCGGCCTACCGTTCGGCATCGACGTGGCCGACCCGGACGCGATCGAGCCGGAGCTGACCGAGACCGTCGAGGCGCTGCGGGACTGGCTGCTGCGCGCCGACCCGGCTGCCGTGGCCGACCGGCTGCGGGCGCGGGCCTGGCCGGCCGCCCGGCCCGCCCCGATCCGGCCCCTGGCCCAGGCCGCCGCGCTCGCCTGCGTTGACGCCGACACCCGGCTCGCGCCCCGGCCGGGGCTGCGCTGGCGGCTCGACCCGACCGGGGACGGGAAGGTCACGCTGCGCCTGTTCGACCGGGTGCTGACGCTGCCCGCCGGG
Source organism: Micromonospora sp. KC207 (assembly GCF_004348615.1). Lineage (NCBI taxonomy): Bacteria > Bacillati > Actinomycetota > Actinomycetes > Micromonosporales > Micromonosporaceae > Micromonospora > Micromonospora sp. KC207. The sequence goes on along the minus strand of NZ_SMKJ01000308.1, from coordinate 5,952 downwards.
TGCGAGCCGGCGCTGCGCGCGCTGCTCACCGGCGCGGTGACCCGCGTCGGCGACCTGCCCGGCCTCGACGCCGCCGCCGACCGGGTCGTCCTGGCCCGCAGGTTGCTGCGCGAGGCCGTCGCCGTCCCCGCCGAGGGACAGTCGCGCTGACGGGAACCCTTCGGCCGCCGGCTGCGTCGCAGTGCCATGACACTTCTTCGACGCATGCGGGTGGCGGTCCTACCGCTGCTCCTGCTGACCGGGGCCTGCGCCCAGCAGGACGCCCCGTCCGGCGCCGGCGAGCCCGCCGCCGCATATCCCGACGACGTGCCGGTGGTCCGGATGGCATACACGGGTGGGTTCGTGTCGCCGATCACGCTGGCGACCCGGCTGCCCGCCGTCAGCGTGTACGGCGACGGCCGGGTCATCGCAGAGGGGCCGGTCCCCGCCATCTACCCGGGACCGGCCCTGCCCAACGTCCAGGTGGCGAAGATCGATGCCGGGGCGGTGGCTGAGCTGGTCGCACAGGCCCGCGCCGCCGGGGTGGGCACCGCCCAGGACCTCGGCACCCCGTCGATCACCGACGTGGCCGCGACCCGGTTCACCGTTCGCGGCCCCGTCGGCACCGAGGAACTGGAGGTCTACGCCCTCGCCGAGGCGACCGGCCCCGAGTCCGGCCTGAGCGCCGAGCAGCGGGCGGCCCGTGACCGGCTGCGCGCCTTCGCCGAGAAGCTGACCGGACTGTCCGGCACGGACCCGCAGCTGTACCAGCCGACCGCCGTCGTGGCCGTCGCCCAGAAGTGGACCGCCGGCGGGGAGGTCGGCAAGCAGGCGGAGGTGGCCTGGCCGGGCCCCGAGCTGCCCGGCGAATCGATCGGCGACGGCCTCGGGCTGGGCTGCGTGACGGTGACCGGCGCGGCGGTACGGCAGTTGCTCGACGCCGCCGGCACGGCCAACGCGGCGACCCCGTGGACCTCCGGGGGGAAGCGCTGGACGGTCGCGCTGCGGCCGCTGCTGCCCGACGAGACCGGCTGCGGCGACCTGGCGTCGCGCAGCTGAGCCGAGCCCGGCCGGGGTGGCCCACTCCGGCCGGGACCGTCGGCGGTCGGCCGGTTCAGCGGGCCAGGATCAGCAGCCCGGCGGTGGTCACCAGGCCGGCCACCAGGACGACCGTGACCGGCCGGGGGGACAGCACCGCGTGCCGGCGGTCCGCGAGCCGCTTGGCCAGGGCCAACCCGACCAACGGGCCGAGTAGGGTCACCACCAGCGCCAGCACCGGCAGGCCCACCGCCAGGTCACCGCCGTTGCGGGCGCCGAGCGCCCGGGCCCCCGCGCCGAGGGCGAACATCACCGCCGCGCCCACCACCCCGCACAGCGCCAGCAGCGGGTTCGCCGACGCGGGCAGCTCGCCCGGCTGCCTGGTCCGGTCCAGCAGCCCGCGCACCCCGTGCAGCAGCAGCAGCGGATCGCCCGAGGCGTCCCGGGCCGGGCCGGGCGGGTCGCCGAGGCGGCGGGCACCCGCGCCCAACCGGGCCCGGAATTGCTGCCACAGGTGGGCCGCCTCGGCGTCCACCCGCTCCACCAGCTCCCGCGCGTCGGCCGCCTCCCGCTCGGCGTCCCGGAGCTGCTCGGCGGCCTCGGTGACGGCCCGCTCGGCGGCGGCGCACTGCTGGTCGTACCAGGTGCGGGCCTCGGCGCGCTGGGTGTGCACCCGGTCGGCCAGCTCGGCCAGCCGCCGCACCTGCGCCGCGTACGTCTCGCTGGTCACCGGTTCGTTCATGCCGCCGGTCCGTAGGGGATGATGACCTGGCCGGTGCGGTGCGCCGCCCGGTCGAAGAAGAGCCCCCGCCACGGGCGGGGATACCAGTCGGGGCCGCCCGTGCCCGGGTACAGCGACGAGCCCAGCTCGCCGCCCTGGACGTCGAGGGCCACCCACGCGCCGATCTGGTCGGTGCGGGCAGCCGGCCCGCCGAGGTCCACCCGCATCCGGGCCACGCCGCGCCACCAGGCCAGCACGTGGGTACGCCGCTCCGGCCCGTCGTGCAGGACGCGGCGCAGGTGCTCCAGCCCGGTCCGCCCGCCGGCCCGCGCGGCCAGCCGGCCGGCCGCCGCGTCGACCGCGTACAGCAGCAGGTAGTGCGGGGTGGCCGGGGTGCCCGGCCGATCGAGGGCCGCCGCCGTCTCGGCCATCAGCTCCGGTACGGTCTCGTCGTCGTACCAGGCGGCGTCGTCGGCGAGGTCGGCGTAGAGCTCCCGGGCGTCCGGGTCGGCGTCCGGGTCGAGGCAAGCGATGGAGAACCGGGCGGCGCCGGGGCGGTGCTGGCGGGCCAGCGACCGGGCGGCGGCGTCCAGCACGGCGCACGCCTCGTCGACCCGGGTGCCCAGCACCGCGAGGTTGCGCCCGGGGGCCCGGGGCAGCCGCAGCACCGCCGAGCGGGCCTGCACGTCGATGATCTCCCCGAGCAGGGCCACCGGGCTGCGCGGCGCAACCTCGCCCTCGGGCGGGGTGAGCGCCCGGAAGTCCGGGGCGTCGGCGAGCCGGGGGATCGCGTCGCCGTCGAAGAGCCGGGCGGGCCGGGCGTCGGCCGGGCGCATCCGCCACAGTCGATGCTGCAACTCGCTCCAGGCGTCCCAGTCGCTGGCCGACGGGATGCGGGCCACCTCGTTGCCCTCGACGAGGCCCGACTCGGCGTTGACCACCGCGTGGTGGCGGGGCAGGGATTGGGCGGCGTCGTTGCGCTCGGCGAGGATGCGTAGCGCCTTGGGCAGCGCGATGCGCAGGGTGAACTGGGCGACCAGCGCCGGTCGCCCCCACAGCGCCTCGATGCCGCGTACGTCCTGCGAGGCCAGCACCAGGTGGATGCCCTGGGACCGGCCCCGGCGGGCCAGGTCCTCCAGCAGGTCGGCGGCCTCCCGGGCGACCACGTCCCGGCCGGCCAGCAGCGCCTGGAACTCGTCGACCACGGCGACGATGCGGGGCCAGTTCCCGGTCGGGTCGACCGCCCGCAGCTCGGCGAGCTTGGTCACCTCGTGCTTCTTGGCCGCGTCGGCCCGCCGGCGCAGCTCCTCGGCGAGGAACCGCAGCAGTGCCAGCCCGAACTCCCGGTCGGTGTTGACATTGATCCCGACCAGCCGCATGTGCGGCAGCCAGCTCGGGTCCCGCCGGCCCTGGGCGAACCGGGCGAAGGACACCCCCTCCTTGAAGTCGAGCAGGTAGAACTCCAGCTCGGCGGGGGAGTAGCGGGACGCCAGCGCGCCGATCCAGGCGAAGATCAGGTTGGTCTTGCCGGTGCCGGACGGGCCGCCGATCAGCGCGTGCGGCGGGTAGTCGCCGAGAGTGAGCAGGACCGGCCGGCCGTGCGGGCCCTCGCCGATGGGCGCGGTCAGCCCGGTCGAGGAGTCCTCCCGCCACATCTGCTCCGGCGGCGGCAGCAGGTCGGTGAACGGGGCCGGCGGGGGGCCGGCGTTGACCCGGGCGGCGATCTGCCGGCAGGTCTCGGTGACCAGCGTGGCCGGGGGCGGTGGGTCCAGGGTGACCGGCAGGCCGGGCGGGCCGCCCAGCCGGGCACCGTCCGGGCCCACCACGACCCGGGTCACCGTCGGGTCGTCCGGCACCGGCACGCCGCGTGTCACCAGGTGCACCCCGCACGCCGCGCCGGTGCGTACCACCCGGTCGAGCTGGCCGCGCTCGTGCCGGGACAGCTCGTCGCCGCCGAGCAGCACCGCCACCCGCCATGGCTCGGGACGGCGGCCGGTCGCGGCGGCCAGCTCCCGCAGCGAGCGGTACTCCCCGGCCAGCACCGTCTCGTTGATCCGGCGGATCTGCTCCACCAAGTCGTCCAGCAGCCGGCCCAGCCCACCGGGGCCGACGAAGGTGAGCAGCCCGGCGGTGCCGAGCGGGGCGAAGCCGGCCAGCCCGCCGCCGAGGTGCTCCGGGTCGTACCCGAACAGCCGCACCGCGCCCGGGTCGGCGCGGCCCAGGCTGCGCAGCAGCAGCGCCGGCACCACGGCCGCTCCGCCGTCGGCCTCGGCCCCGGTCAGGTGCACGTGGCCGGCGTCGAGCAGCGGCACCAGCGCCGGCACCGGCTCCGCGCCGGGGATGCGTACGGTGCCGACGCGTACGGCACCGGGTGTCTCGCCGCGACCGGCCGGCGTCGCGGCCCACTCCGCCCAGCCCGCGGAGGCCGCGCCTGGTGCCTCGCGGCGGGCGGCGTCCACGGCCCGGCGGGCCAGCTCGGCGATCCGGGCGGTGTGCCGGGCGTCGATCTCGGCCAACCGCCGGTCCCGCTGCGTTCCCACCCTGGCCGGTACGGCCGCCGCGGCGCGCTGCACGCGGGCCAGCCGGTCCCGGGCGGCGGCCAGCTCGGCGTCGGCGTCGGCGAGGCGGTGCCGGGTGGCGCCCAGCGCCTCGGAGAGCATGCCCCGCACCCGGGTCACGAGCTGGGCGCGACGGTCAGCCATCGGAGCCCCGGCGGGCGGCGCCCCCGGCGGGCGGCGCGGGCGGCCTGCCCTGCGCGGCCCGCTCCCGGGCCGCGCGGTCGCGGGCCGCGCGTGCCCGGGTGGCCTCGTCCCAGGCGTCCCGCTCGGCCTCGCGGCGCTTGCGCTGGGCGGTCGCGGCCGCCGGGTCGGGCTGTTCCTCGTCGCGGGGCAGGTCCCTGCCGAGGCGGGCCAGCAGCACGGCGGTGACCACGCCGGCGGTGACCGCCGCGTCGGCGGCGTGGGGCTGCTCCTCGCCGCTGCCACGCGGCGGCGGGGGCATCCGGCAGACCCGGGTGAGCAGCGTCTCCAGTACCGGCGGGGGCAGCCCGGGCAGCAGGTCGCGCACCCGGCTGTCCAGCTCGCTGCGCAGCCGGGGCAGGTCGTCGGCGCGGGGCGGGTGCCCGAGCAGTTCCCCGGCCAGCTCGCGCAGCAGTGGCGGGGCGAGCGCGGCCAGGCCGAGGCCGACGTCGGCGTGCGCGGCGCGTAGCTCGCGGTGCAGCCGGTCCCGGTCGCCGCCGCGGACCCCGTCGGCGACCCGGCGCAGCAGCTCCCGGGAGTCGCCGATCCGTTCGTCCGGCTCGTCCGGCGCGCCCTCCCGGCCGCCGGTCAGCTCCGCCACCCGCACCGCCCACCAGCGGCGCAGCACCGGGTTGTCGTCGCGGGCCGGCGGCTCGCCACCGGCGGCGGGTGGCGCGTCGCGCGAGGCGTCGTGTACCTGCCGGTCGCCGGCCGGGCGGGGCGCGGGGGCGCCGTCGGGGGACAGCCCGATGGCCGCGAGGTACGTCGAGAGCTGTTCCTGGGCCACCCGCAGCGCGTGACCGGCGGACTCGGCGTGCTCGACGGCGGCGGACAGCTCCGGCACCCCCATCGGGTTGGCCGACTCCTGCCGCACCCAGCGCAGCCGCTCGGTGGCCTGGCCGAACTTCTCCAGCGCCAGGGCGAGCTGGGCCAGCGGGAACTCCTCCGCGGCGGCCCGCACCTGGGCCCCGACGTCCTCGATGATGGACACGTCCGCCCCTTACAGGGTCGAGACGTAGAGTTGCGCCTGCTCCACCGCGACGAGGGTGGCCGCGAGGCACTCCTCCAGTTCCTGGCTGGCCTGGGTCAGCGAGGCCTGCGCCGCCTCGACCGTCTCGTGCCCGCTGCCCTCCAGCGCCCCGGCCAGGGTCTGCTGCGCCTCCGCCAGCTTCTCACCGGCCGCCTGCACCGCGGTCTGCCCGTCACCGATCTGTTGGAGGGCGACATCGATGGCTGCCTTCAGCTCGGCGACGCTCGCCACGTGGACCTCCTGGGGGCGGGGAGATCTCCATTACAACCCATCCCCGGTGGGGAGAGAACATCCGCCCTGTCGGTGTCGCCGCCCGGCTGTCCGATTACGCCACTGACGTGCGTGAACCCTGCGCAGGTGTCTCGCGCTCGGGTCAACTGATCCCGCCCACAGGACTCATCCACGTGGGCCTGGGGCGGTACGGCCCCGGGTGGGTGGGTTCAGGT
>NZ_SMKJ01000307.1:0-7905 GCF_004348615.1 Micromonospora sp. KC207 | reverse complement strand
GCCCCTGGCAGAGGACGGGCTCAACGAGAGCTCGACTTCCCAGGGGCTCCACGCGGCCGACGGCAGGGCGGGAACATCGGCCGGCGATGTCAGGATCCTGCACCACTACACGCGGTAACTGCCTTCCACCGGCAGGGGTTTACTGCGGCGCCTGCGTGGGGCTGTTGTGGTAAGCGGCGATCAGCCACTGGCCGTCCCGCTTCTCGAGCACCCAGGTGTTGTTCACCTTGGCCGCGTCCGGAACCTCGGTCTGGCTGCCGAAGAGGATGCCGGACTCGCTGACGACGATCGCCGCGTCCCTGCCGAGGAAGCGGATGCTGAGCTGCTTGTTGTAGGTCGAGGTGTCCTTGAGCGGTCCCGCGAAGGCCAGGGCCATGCTCTCGCGGATCACGTCACGGCTGGCGCGGAGCGCGCCGGGCATGATGGCGGTCGCATCCTCGGTGTAGTTGGCGACCATGCCGTCGGCGTCACCCGCCGACCAGGCCTTGTAGGAGTCGGCCATAACGGCCTGGATGGCGGCCTCGTCTTCCGGACGGCTGTCTGACATCGGATTCTCCCTTGTGGTTCGGTTCGCCCGGAGTGTTCCGGCGAACTCGTAAATACATACCGGCGCCAGGGTCGGAACTCATCGCGCCAGCGGAAAAGGTGGTGCGCCGTGCTGGACGGCGAGGGACCGCCGCGTAGCGTGGCGGATCGCCCGCCGCGGGATGGCCGTCACGCCGGGGATCGGCCGCCGCGCCCCGCCGCCGCGTGAACCGCCGTCGCTCCCGGCCGGGGTCTTGTTGCGGACCTGGTAGGCGTCCAAGCCGAGTTGGTCTTTGCCGCACTTGTTATCGCCCTCGGAGCCCGGGGTCGCGTCCGCAGCCGGAGTCGGCGACCAACCACGACCACGTCAACGCCGGGTCGGCCAGTGCCGGCGGCCTGGCAGCGTTGCGGGTCATCGGCCCAACAGGCCGGCAGGTAAAGCTCTCGGTCCAGGAACGCGTGCCCGTGCACCGACGCGTGGGACAGCATCACCATGCACTGACAGTTCTCTGTCTGCCCGGTCGCGCCACAATGCTGGGGGGCCACCCCGACGCTCTTGGTTCCTTTCATGATCGCCTGCGTGTCGTCGAGGACCAGCGCCCCACCCGGATCGGACAGTCCAGCAAGGACACACCCGCGGATCTGGTCACGCAGCTCGTCGGCGCTCCACTTCGCCCCGTTGAGCAGATGCTCGAACTGTTGCGGCGTCGCCAACCCGGCGTACTCAGCCAAGCCCCACGAGTTCTTCTTCGCCACATCGGCCAACATCGCCCGGACCATCAGCGTGAACGTCGCCCTCGGCTCCGGACGTTTGAACAAGCACCCCAAACCATCCGTCAGAAAACGAGGCTCCGCGTCCCAATCGACAAGATCCTCAGCTGTCACAACCTCAACCACGCAAGGTCAACGATCAACCCCGCCATCAGTTACAAGATCTTGAAATGTAGTACACGTTGCCCAGCTACATCCCAAACGCCTCACACACGCCCAGCAGGCTCTCCTCGAACCCGCCCTTGGGCATGCCCTTGCCCGCCGTGAACAGCAGCGGCTCGTCATAGACACCCTCGAACGTCGCGGCGAACCGTTCCCATGCCTCCTTCGGTGTTCCGTGAAATCCCATGCCTCCTTCGGTGTTCCGTGGACGGCCAGCGTGTCGAGCATCCGGTCCGAGACGGCGGCCGCCACGGCCGGGATGTCGCCCCGCGCGAACGCCTCGCGGATCCCCGGCGACCTCGGCCTCGAATCCGTGAAAGGCGATGAGCGGCGCCGCCGACGCCCCAGCAGCGAACACCGCGAGCTGCGTCGCGGCGAGCGCTCTGGCCTGCGTAGAGTTTTCGCTCACGGCACAGATGGTCATCCCCGTGATGGGGACGGGCTGCTCCCTTCCGGCCCGGTCCGCGGCGTCGGCGAGCATGGGGCGGATCACTTCCTCGACGAATGCCGGGCTGCACAGGGGCATACCCATCAGGCCGTCGGCGATCGCGCCCGCGGCGCGGATCATCGGAGCGCGGCCGCCGGCCAGCAAGATCCGGGGAGGCTATCGCCGGCGCGCCGCTCAGCCTCGACCGCGATCCGCACCGCCAGGGGCACCGTCCCGGCCTGGACCGCCCGCCACATTGAGCTCCCTTCGCAAAGACCTTCACGTGCCATGACGGTACGGTCCTGCCCGGTCTTCGGCTTCTCTCACGGTGCGCAAAACCGGCCGGAAGGCGGCGACAAAAACGGGCGCGTGGCGCTCAGCCGAGCACGCCTGGACATCTCATGACTGTGAGTGCGATGAGTTCCGGCCTCGCGGCAGGTATGTACAGACGAACTCGCCGGACACGCCGGGCGGGTACATCACAAGAGAGACTCCTATGTCGGACAGCCGTACGGAAGACAAGGCCGCGGTCAACGCGGTACTGGCCGAGGCGTACAAGGCGTGGGAGGCCAACGACGTCGCGGCCTTCATCTCCTGCTCCAACGAGGACGCGACCGCGATCCTGCCCGGCTTGCTCCGGGACAGCCGTGCCGTGATCACGAGACCACGGCCAAGAGCTTCGAAGGACCGCTCAAGGGCAGCTCGACCTACAACAAACAGCTCAGCATTCGCTTTCTCGGCAACGACGGCGCGATCGTCGTGAGTGAATCGGGCATCCTGTTCGCCGGTGAGAGCGAGGTTCCGGAGCCGCGCAAGCTCTACGCGACCTGGGTCCTCGAGAAGAAGGGCGGCACGTGGCACATCGCCGCGTACCACAACAGCCCGAAGCTGGCGCGCGCACTGAGCTGCGCCTAAGCGCCGCGAAGACGGCCCCCGCTCCAGACCTCGGAGCGGGGGCCGCGTGCTCGCCCCCAGGAGAGACGTGGGTACGGTCACCCGTGGGGCGCCGTACGTCGTCAGTGCTCGCTGCCGAGCAGTGACGCCTCGAAGTGCTTGACGACCTCGTCGATCACATCGGCACGGTGGAAAGCGGTGTCGTAGACCAGGTCGAGGGTGAGCCTGCCGTTCGCCGTCGACCCGAAGAGCGTCGGAACCGGTCCGCGTGACGTCGTGGCAAAACGGCTGTCGATGATCCGCAGCCCGTCGGGTACGGGGTAGTCCTCGACGATGCCGATGTTGGACACCATGAAGGAGATCGGCGGGAGCGGCGTCGGCTTGCCGACGCCCCGCTGGGCCACCAGCCGGTGCTGGATCTCTTCCTGCTCCAGGGCCGCCTTCAGCTGCGTGCCGATGCGCCGGCCCACCTCGACGGGCTTGTCGGCGGCGTCGACGTGGGTGGCACACACCAGCCGCGCCGCACAGCAGAATAGCGCGTCCGGCGCGATCGGGGGATTGACGCGCGGGCGCAGGTCCACGACGACGGCCGCCGAGACCGGCAGCGGCCCGGCGTCGGGGAACTGGGCCCGCACCGCGCAGGCCATCGCCCCGGTCAGCAGGTTGGTCAGGGAGACTCCGCCCCGGCGGGATGCGGCGATCAGCGCCGCGGTCGTGTCCTGCTCGTAGCTGAGGCTGCGCACCCCCAGCGGGCCCGGCGCGGTGGCGGCACCAGCCAGGGTCATCGGCGGATCGGTGTCCGGCGGGGGCTGTACCGGGCCTGGTTCATACGCCGCGAGCAGCGCCTCCTCCAGCGAGCCCTCGAACGCGGACCGCCCGGTCGGCGGGGGTTCGATGCCGCGCAACAGGTCCGTGTAGTACTCGAGCAACCGGTGCAGTAACAGCGTGTTCAGGCGGGCGTCGCTGCCGGCGTGGTCGTTGGCGAGAGTGAGTACCGCCGAGCCCGCGGCCTGGGACAGCGAGATCCGGCTGAGCCGGCGGTCCTGGTCCAGGGGAACGTTCAACTCGTTGGTAAGGAGATTCCAGCCCGCTGGCACGACGGTCAACCCCGGCACCTCGTCGGCCAGCACCAGCGCCACATCGTCGTCGGTCCGGCGGAAGGAGCAGCGCAGCAACGGGTAGTCGCGCTGCAGCAGACGCACGGCCCGGTCCAGTGCCGCCGCGTCCACCTGGCCTTCCAAGGTGAGGCTAGCCACCACCGGACCGACCTGCCGCATATAGAACAAGGACTCGAACAGAGTCAGGGAACGCCGCTCGATCGTCATGTGCCAACCTTTCGTCCGTCCGGCGGGAAAGTGAGCCGATGCGAGTGTTCAATCGGTGAACCGGCTCGGCTATGCCGAGCCGGCTGCCGAAGCGATTTCACATGAACAGCCTCGGGGAGAGGATCCGCCGCTGGCCGGGCGGCGAGCGCTGTACAGGTTTGGTCCCGACGCGACTGCCATGCAGTCGAATCCTTTGGTCATCGGACCACCTCGCACACGTTTGCAGCGGCCCGCGAGCAGATAGGTTCGCGGCAGGTGGCATCGCTGAGCAGATCATCTCGTGCTACCCGGTACGAGTATCACGTTCGGCGATGTCGATGGCTTCTTCGAAGGTGCTCATGGCCCGCATGTCGGGCGCAGATCTGGTGGCGAGCCGGTCCAGGTACCGGCGGGTTCATGCCAGAGGGATCGCCTCCTGAACGTGGCCCCGACCGCCGCGCCATTGGACTCGAGCATCGTCGATTGATCATGTACTTTCTGCGTGGATGGATCTCCGCGGGTGGGGCGCGCGACCTCACCGTTTAGTACTGCAACGGCGGGTCGTGGCTTCGGGTGCGGGTCGTTGGTTGGTTGGTTGTGGTAAATGCGCAGGTGGTGGGGACGTGGGATGTCGGGTTGGAGGAGTTGTTCTTCCGGTTCGCGCATCGGTTTGATCGGGTGGGGCCGCGGCGGCGGGCGTGGGCGTTTGTGCGGGGGTTGCTGGCGCCGTTGGAGCGGCGTAACGGGTGGACGCTTGCGGAGCGGGCGGGGCATGGGTCGCCTGACGGGTTGCAGGGCATGTTGGGCGCCGGTGATCAGCAGCATCGCGTACGCGACGGTGTAACCGCCGACGACCAGCTGCAGGGCGGCGCCCGAGGCGTCCAGATCGACGCCGATGGCCGGCATCGCGACGTTGACGATGAGGACGTTGACCAGCGCCATGAACTGACCCAGCAGCAGCACGGTCAGCATCAGCCAGCGCCGGCCACCCTGCTCTGCCTGCTGCGTGGCCGCCGGTGCCGCCAGCCCTAGTCCGGTCATGATGATCTCCGTTCAGTGTGGTTCGTCCGCCTGGGGCGAGCCTGGATCCCTGCCTGATGACGGGCTCGCAGGCATATACCTGCGCTCATCGGGCCACTCATTTGGTCCGACCGGCGCCGGCCCGATTTCGTCGGCCCTGTTCGATACCTTGGCCCGGACCCGGCTGCGGGCCGACACGCCCGCCTGAGGCCACCCGTTCGGTGACTTTGTACCCTTGTGCCGGTATCCATGTGCTGGAGGCGTGGCCGCTCGCTATCGCGGAACGCGCAGTGCGGTGCCGGCCCGGAGTGGATCGAGAGAGGCGTGGTCATGTCGATCAACGAGGACTTCGAGCGGCAGACCGACCCGTACCGGCGCGAGTTGCTGGCGCACTGCTACCAGATGCTCGGCTCGATCCACGACGCGGAGGACCTGGTCCAGGAGACGTTCCTGCGTGCCTGGCGGGCGTTCGAGCGCTTCGACGCCGATCGCGCCTCGATGCGCACCTGGCTCCACAAGATCGCGACGAACGTCTGCCTGACCGCGTTGCAGAGTCGCGGCCGCCGGCCGCTGCCGTCCGGGCTGGGCGGTCCCAGTGACGACCCGAAGCAGCCGCTGATGCGCGGGCAGGAGATCAGCTGGCTCGAGCCGTTCCCGGACACGCTGCTCGGGGCCGACCGTAACGACCCGGCCGTGATCATGGCCGCCAGGGGCAGCATGCGGCTGGCGTTCATCGCGGCCATGCAGTTCCTGCCGCCGCGCCAGCGCGCCATCCTCATCCTGCGGGAGGTGCTCGACGTGCCCGCCGCCGAGGTCGCCGACGTGCTGGGCACGACACCGGCCGCGGTCAACAGCGGGTTGCAGCGGGCCCGTGCCCGGATGGACCAGGTCGGCGTCGGTGAGGATCAGGTCGACGAGCCCTCCGACGCCGAGCACAAGGCGATAGTCGACGAGTACGTCAAGGCCTTCGAGAACGCCGATATCCCCGGCCTGACCCGGCTGCTGACCGACCGGGCCGTGCTGGAGATGCCGCCCTTCCTGAACTGGTACGTCGGCCAGGCCGACTACGGCGCGTTCATCGCCCGGGTGTTCGCCATGCGCGGCACCGATTGGCGGGTGCTGCGGACCGCCGCGAACGGGCAACCTGCCCTGGCCGCGTATACGCGCGGCGACGATGGCGCCTTTCACGAGCACACCCTGCAGGTGCTGACGGTAACTGCCGACGGGATCAGCCGTAACATCGTGTTCCAGGATCCGACGCTGTTCGAGGCCTTCGGCCTGCCGTCCCGGTTGAATGCGACGACAGGTCAGGCCTTACCGCAGGGGCGACCACCGCAATCTGAAAGAACTTTCGACCATACCGGTTGGTTACGCTCGCCTGGCATTTAGCCGCGGGCATATCCGCAGGCGAGGCAGGTGTCGGCCACGGCTCGCCGCTGCACGGCCCCAACCCGGGGCCATCACCGGTATGGAGGTTCAGATGAGCGCTGTCACGGCCCCCGGCTTGGCGATCCAGGGCGGCACGGTCCCGCTGGTCGTGGAGGCCGGGCAACTGGCCGAGCGCAACGGCTTCCATTCGGTGTGGTCGAGCGAGTTCTACGACCGGTCGGCCGTGGTCACGCTGGCCGCGCTGGCCGCGGTCACCTCCCGCATCCAGCTCGGTTCATCGATCGCCTGGGCTTTCGCCCGCACCCCCATCACGCTGGCCACCGACTTCCGTTCGCTGGACGATCTCGCCCCGGGCCGGATGTCGATGGGCCTGGGCACCGGCAATCCGCAGGTCATCGGGGACTGGCACGGGCTGTCGGCGCCGAAGCCGGTCGCCCGGCTGGTGGAGATCATCGAGATCATTCGGCAGGTCTGGAACGTGCACGAGCGCCCGGTCGCCTACGACGGGAAGTTCTTCCGCTGCCACCTGGCCCTCGACCCGCTGCTGCCGGCACTGAGCACCGGGACGCTGCCGATCCTGCTGGCCGGCGGGCGGGCGCCGATCATCCGGGCGGCCGGTGCCGTGGCAGACGGTCTGGTCGGGCAGCCGTTCTGGAGCGCGGCGTTCGTGCGCGACTTCGTGCATCCTGCGTTGTCCGAAGGGGCCGAGTTGGCCGGGCGGACCGGACGCATCCCGGTCACTGGCATGATCATCACGGCTATCGGCGACGACTCGGCCCAGGCCAGGGCAACCGCCGCCATGCAGGCCGCGATCTTCCTGACGCGTAAGTCCGCGGATCCGTTCCTGCAGTTCCACGGCTTCGCGGCCGAGATTGCCGCGGTGCGCGAGGCGTTCGAGCGCCGAGACTTCCGCGGCATGGCCGCGGCGGTGTCCGAGCGGATGCTCGACGTCCTCGCGGTCTTCGGCACCCCGCAGGAGGCGCGCGAGCGTTACCGAGCCAACTTTGAGTCGGTCTACGAGCAGCCGCTTTTCTACTCGTCAGGAAAGGGGATGCCGCTGGAGCACTTCCGCGACAACGTCCACGCCATCTGCGAGACGTTCTCGGACGTCCACGCCTGACACACCCCGTTCGTACCGGGCCGTCCAGTCGCCCACCAGCTCCGGACTGCTCAGCGCGCCTCGTGCGCGTCAGCGGCATGCCCGGATCCCGCCACCGGCGAGCACACGTGTTGATTCCCCTTCCCCCTAGTGTCGCGTAATTGAGATCGTTTACTTGTCGTTGTTGGTGAGGAGTTTGCGGACCTCGGTGTGGACCCAGCGGACCTTGGCCAGGATCTCGCCGGGGGTCGCGGTCCAGACGAACGGTTTCGCGTCGGTGTTCCACGCGGTGACGTAGTCGTTGATCGCCCTGG
>NZ_SMKJ01000306.1:0-7933 GCF_004348615.1 Micromonospora sp. KC207 | reverse complement strand
CCCCCACCCCGACCCCTCGCGATCCTGCACTTCGGGCCCCGGTGAAAGGGGCGGAAGCGGTGCGGCTGGGGGCCGCAACCGCGGCATCGCGGGAGGCGGGGGACCGCCAGGACAGGAGTGTGCGCTGATGCCGCAGGGGAAGCCTTCCGCCGTGCCCGCCGACGGGTTGACCACGCGGCAGCGGCGGCACCGGCCGCTGCTGATCGTCCACACCGGGCAGATGAAGGGCAAGTCCACCGCCGCGTTCGGGCTGGCGCTGCGCGCCTGGACCGCCGGGCTGCCGATCGGGGTGTTCCAGTTCGTCAAGAGCGCCAAGTGGCGGGTGGGGGAGGAGAACGCCTTCCGCGCCCTCGGCGAGGTGCACGAGCGCACCGGCCAGGGCGCCCCCGTGGCCTGGCACAAGATGGGTGAGGGCTGGTCGTGGATCCAGCGCGGCGGCGAGGCCGACCACGCCGCCGACGCCCTGGAGGGCTGGCGGCAGATCCAGCGCGACCTGGCCGCCCAGCGCTACGGCCTGTACGTGCTCGACGAGTTCACGTACCCGATGAAGTGGGGCTGGGTCGACGTCGACGAGGTCGTGGCGACCCTGGCGCGGCGGCCCGGCTTCCAGCACGTGGTGATCACCGGCCGCGACGCCGACCCCCGGCTCGTCGCCGCCGCCGATCTGGTCGCCGAGCTGACCAAGGTCAAGCACCCGATGGACGCCGGCCAGAAGGGCCAGAAGGGCATCGAGTGGTGAACACCGGATGGGCGCTGCCCCGGGTCGTGGTCGCAGCCCCGGCCAGCGGACACGGCAAGACCACCGTGGCCACCGGCCTGCTCGGCGCGCTGCGCCGCCGCGGCCTCACCGTCAGCCCGCACAAGGTCGGCCCCGACTACATCGACCCCGGCTACCACGGGCTCGCCGCCGGCCGCCCCGGCCGCAACCTCGACCCGTGGCTGGTCGGGCCGGAGCGCGTCGCGCCGCTGCTGCGCCACGGCGCGACCGTCCCCACGCCCGCCGACGTCGCCGTGATCGAGGGGGTGATGGGACTGCACGACGGCGCCGTCGGCCGCCGGGGGTACGCCTCCACGGCCCACGTCGCCACGCTCGTCGACGCCCCCGTGGTGCTGGTGCTCGACACCACCGCCCAGGGGCGCTCCGCCGCCGCGCTGGTGCTCGGCATGCGGGCGTTCGACGAGCGGGTGCGCGTCGGCGGGGTGATCCTCAACCGGGTCGGCTCCCCCCGGCACGAGACGCTGCTGCGCGACGCCCTAGCCGAGGTGGGGGTGCCGGTGCTCGGGGCGGTCAGCCGGGCGGTGGAGGTCGCCGCGCCGTCGCGGCACCTCGGCCTCGTGCCGGTCGCCGAGCGTGCCCCGCAGTCCCTGGCGATCGTGGCCGCCCTCACCGACCTGGTCGCCGCCACCGTCGACCTCGACGCGGTGCTCGACCTGGCCGGCAGCGCCCCGCCGCTGACCGCCCCGGCCTGGGACCCGGTCGCCGCCGTCGGGGGCCCGGCCACCGCCGCCGGCCCGACGGTCGCGGTCGCCGCCGGCCCGGCCTTCACCTTCTCGTACGCCGAGACGGCCGAACTCCTCGCGGCGGCCGGCGCGACCGTTGCCCCGTTCGACCCGCTGCGCGACCCCGGCCTGCCGGCCGGCACCCGCGCGGTGGTCATCGGCGGCGGCTTCCCCGAGGCGCACGCCGACGCCCTCGCCGGCAACGCCGCGCTCCGCGCCGAACTGGCCACGTTCGACGGGCCGGTCGTCGCCGAGTGCGCCGGACTGCTCTACCTGGGTCGCTCCCTCGACGGGACGCCGATGTGCGGACGGCTGGACCTGACCGCCCGGATGACCGGCCGACTCACCCTCGGCTACCGGGAGGCGGTGGCCGCCGCCGACTCCCCGGTGCACCGGGCCGGCGAGCGGGTACGCGGCCACGAGTTCCACCGCACCGTCACCGACCCCGGCCACGGCGACACCCCGGCGTGGCGCTGGGACGGCGCGGCGCACGGCTTCGTCGACGGCCGGGTACACGCCTCCTACCTGCACACCCACTGGGCCGGCCAGCCGCACGCCGCCCGCCGCCTCGTCGAGGCGTGCCGGTGAGCGCCTCGACCGCCCCCGCGTCGCCGTCCGGCGGGCCGGTGCTGACCGGGGTGGGGGTCGGGCCGGGCGACCCCGAGCTGCTGACGGTCAAGGCGGTGCGGCTGCTCCGCGAGGCCGACCTGGTGTTCGTCCCCGTGATGGCCGAGCGCTGCGACGCCCCGGCCAACCCCGACGGGAGCGGGACCGGCCCCGAAGTGGTGGACGGCGGCGGGCGGGCCGAGGGAACCATCCGGTCGTACGTGGACGACGGCCGGTTGCGGAGGCTGCCGTTCGCGCTCGACGACCGGGGCGGCGTCACCGCCCGCCGCCGGGCCGCCTGGGACGCCGCCGCCCGCGCCGTGGCCGCCGCGTTCGACGCCGGGGCGACCCGGGTCACGTTCGCCACCATCGGCGACCCGAACGTCTACTCCACCTTCGGGTACCTGGCGCAGGGCGTGCGCGCGCTGCGGCCGGCAGTGCGGGTCGACACGGTCCCCGGGATCACCGCCATGCAGGACCTGGCCGCCCGCAGCGGCACGGTGCTCTGCGAGGGGCGCGAGCCGCTGACCCTGCTGCCCGCCACCGCCGGCCCGGCGCTGTTCGCCGCCGCCCTGGCCGGGCCGGGGACGGTGGTCGCGTACAAGGGCTGGCGGCGGCACCCGGAGCTGGCGGCCGAGCTGCGCCGGCAGGGCCGCCTCGGCGACGCGGTGCTGGGCCGTTCGCTCGGCCTGCCCGGGGAGCGGATCGGCCCGGTGGACCCCGACGACGGCGACCTGCCGTACCTGTCGACGCTGCTCGTCCCGGCCCGCCGGGACACCTGGGGAGGCAAGCTGTGAGCACCGTACGAGACACCGACGCCGCACCGGCGACCACGGGGAAGGTGTGGTTCGTCGGGGCCGGGCCGGGCGCGGCCGACCTGCTCACCCTGCGCGCCGCCCGGGTGATCGGCACGGCCGACGTGGTGGTCTGGGCGGCGAGCCTGGTGCACGCCGACGTGCTCGCCCACGCCCGTGGCGACGCCGAGATCGTCGACTCCTCACAGCTACCGATGGAGGGGGTGCTCCCGCTCTACGAGCGGGCCGCCGCGCGGGGCCTGACCGTGGCGCGGATCCACTCCGGCGACCCGGCGCTGTGGGGGGCGGTGCAGGAGCAGCTCGACCTGTGCCGGGCCCTCGGGCTGGCCGTCGAGGTGGTGCCCGGGGTTTCCGCGTTCACCGCCGTCGCCGCGATCGTCGGCCGGGAGCTGACCATTCCCGAGGTCGCCCAGTCGGTGATCCTCACCCGGCTGGAGGGCGGGAAGACGCCGATGCCGCCCGGCGAGCGGATCCGCGACTTCGCCCGGCACGGCACCACCATGGCGCTGTTCCTCTCCGCCGCCCGGTCCGGGCAGGTGCAGGCCGAGCTGCTGGCCGGCGGGTACCCGGCGGACACCCCGGCCGTGGTGGCGTACCAGGCGACCTGGCCGGACGAGTTGGTGCTGCGCTGCACCGTCGGCACCCTGGAGGCGACCGTCAAGCAGCACCGGCTGTGGAAGCACACCCTGTTCCTGGTCGGGCCGGCGCTGGCCGCCGCCGGCACCCGCTCGCACCTGTACCACCCCGGGCACTTCCACACCTTCCGTCGGGCCGAGCCGACCGCCCGCGCGCAGCTACGCCGCCGCGGCGACGCCGCCGGCGCGGGCGGGGACGCCGAGCCCGGGACACCGGCCGCGCCGGGGCGGGCCGGATGACGTACCCCGAACCGGAGCTGCGCGAGCCGGACCTGCCGCGTACCGCGAAGGTTCGGCCCACCGCGTTGCGCACCGGCTGGACGACCGGCGCGTGCGCCACCGCGGCGGCGAAGGCCGCGGTGACCGCGCTGGTCACCGGCGTGCCGCAGCACCAGGTCGAGATCGGCCTGCCCGCCGGCCGCCGGGTGGTCTTCTCCGTCGCCCGGTGCGAGCTCACCGCGCCGCCCGGCGCGGGCGCGGAGGCGGTGGTGGTCAAGGACGCCGGGGACGACCCGGACGTCACCCACGGCGCGCACCTCACCGCCACCGTCGGCTGGCGCGACGAGCCCGGCCTCGACCTGGCCGGCGGGCCGGGCGTCGGCGTGGTCACGAAGCCGGGCCTCGGACTCGCCGTCGGCGGCCCGGCGATCAACGAGACCCCACGCCGCATGATCGGCCACGCCGTCGCCGAGGTGGTCGACCTGACCGAGGTCGGGGTACGGGTGGTGATCAGCGTCCCCGGCGGGGAGGTGATGGCCCGCAAGACCACCAACCGGCGGCTCGGCATCCTCGGCGGCATCTCCATCCTCGGCACCACCGGGATCGTCCGGCCCTTCTCGACGGCGTCCTGGCGGGCCAGCGTGGTGCAGGCCGTGCACGTGATGGCCGCCCAGGGGGAGCGGACGGTGGTGCTGTGCACCGGCGGGCGCACCGAACGGGCCGCCCGTGCCCTGCTGCCCGAGCTGCCCGAGGTGTGCTTCGTCGAGGTCGGCGACTTCACCGGCGCGGCCGTCACCGCCGCAGTCGGCGACGGCATGACCGAGGTGGCGTTCGTCGGAATGGCCGGCAAGCTGGCCAAGTTGGCCGCCGGGGTGCTCATGACCCACTACACCCGGTCCAGGGTGGACCTGTCGCTGCTCGGCGCGGTCACCGCCGAGGCCGGCGGGGAGCCGGCCCTGGTGGCCGAGGTGGTGGCGGCGAACACCGGCCGGCACGCGTACGAGCTGTGGCAGGCCGCCGGCCTGCTGCGCCCCGCTGGTGACCTGCTCTGCCAGCGGGTCCGCCAAGTCCTGCTGCGCTTCGCCGGGCACGCCGTCGACGTGGACGTGGCGATGGTCGACTTCGCCGGGGAGCACCTCGTCGCCTCATCGGGACGGTGGGCCGCGTGACCCGTGCCGAGGTACCGCTGGGCCGCGTGATTCGCGCCGACGGCCCGGAAGCCCGTGCCGCGCGGCCCGCCGACGTCCTCCTGACCGTCGTCGGGGTCGACGCGGCCGGCGCGCCGCCGCACCCCGCCGCCGCCGACGCCCTCGCCGGCGCGGGGCTGGCCGTCGGGGCGGCCCGGCACCTGGCCGCCGTCGCGCTGCCCCCCGGCTGCGCCACGGTCACCCTCGGACCCCTCGCCCCCGCGCTGGCCCGGCTCGCCGCCGCCGTCGCCGCCGGGACGCCGACGGTGGTGCTGGCCAGCGGGGACCCGGGGCTGTTCGGCATCGTCCGCCGGCTGCGCGCCGAAGGGCTGCCCCTGCGGGTGCTGCCCGCCGTGTCCAGCGTGGCCGCCGCGTTCGCCCGCGCCGGGCTGCCCTGGGACGGCGCGGCCGTGGTCAGCGCGCACGGCCGCGACCCGCGACCCGCGCTCAACGCCGCCCGGGCGCTGCCGGCGGTCGCCGTGCTCACCGCCCCCGGCGCGGGGGCCGCCGAGATCGGCGCGGGGCTGGTCGGCTGGCGCCGCCGGCTCGTCGTCGCCGAGCACCTCGGCACCCCGGCCGAGCGGATCGTCGAGACCACCCCGCTGGAGGCCGCCGCCACCGTCTGGGCCGACCCGCACGTGCTGCTCAGCCTCGCCGACCCGCCACCGGGCGACCCGCACGTGCCGTTCGGCCTCGCCGATGCTGCGGGCGCCGGCGCGGCGGCGCGCGCCGACAACCAGCCGGCCGCCGCGCCGGCCGGGGGTTGGGCGCTGCCCGAGGACGCGTACGCCCACCGCGACTCGATGATCACGAAGTCGGAGGTGCGGGCCCTCGCCGTGGCCCGGCTGCGCCCCCGCCTCGGCCGCCTCGTCTGGGACGTCGGCGCGGGCAGCGGCTCCGTCGGCGTCGAGTGCGCCCTGCTCGGCGCGGCCGTGATCGCCGTCGAACGCGACCCGGACGCCGTCGACCTGGTCCGGCGCAACGCCGCCGCGCACCGGGTTGACGTGCGCGTCGTCGCCGGCGCGGCCCCGGCGGCCCTGGCCGGGCTGCCCGACCCGGACGCCGCGTTCGTCGGCGGCGGTGGCCTGGCCGCGCTCGCCGCCGTGGTCACCCGCCGGCCCGCCCGGGTGGTGACGGCCCTCGCCGCCCTGGACCGGGTAGCCCCCGCCCTCGCCCTGCTACGCGGGCAGGGCTACCACGCCGAGGGCGTGCAGCTCTGCGCCGCCCGGCTGGCCGACCTGCCCGGCGGGTCGGTGCGGCTCGCCGCCACCAACCCGGTGTTCGTCCTCACCGCCGACCACCCACCCTCCACCGGAGAGCCCAGATGACCCGCATCGGACTCGTCGCGGCCACCGCCGCCGGCCGCCGGCACGCCCGCACCCTCGCCGCCGCGTGGCCGCAGGCCCGCCTCGTCGAGGCCGACACGGCCGGCGACGCGCTGCGCGCCGCGTTCACCGGGTACGACGCCGTGATCGCGTTCCTCGCCACCGGGGCGGTGGTGCGCATCCTCGCCCCGCTGCTGGGCGACAAGCGCACCGACCCGGCCGTCGTGGTCGTCGACGAGGCCGCCCGGCACGCCGTGGCGCTGCTCGGCGGGCACGCCGGGGGCGCGAACGCCCTCGCCGCCGACGTCGGCGCGCTGCTCGACGCCCGGCCGGTGGTCACCACCGCCACCGACGCGGTCGACCTGCCCGGCCTGGACACCCTCGGCTGGCCCGTCGAGGGGGCGGTGGCCGCCGTGAGCCGGGCAATCCTCGACGGCGAGCCGGTGCGGCTGCTCGCCGACGCGGCGTGGCCCCTGCCGGCCCTGCCGCCACACGTGCGCGTCGACGCTCCCGCCGGCGCGCACCGGCTGCTGGTCACCGACCGGGTGGTGCCGTCGGACGGGCGTACCGCCGTGCTCCGGCCGCCGTCGCTGGTCGTCGGCGTGGGCGGCAGCCGGGGCGTGCCCGCCGCGCAGGTGCGCGACCTGCTGGACCGGGTGCTCGCGGCCGCCGGCCTGAGCCCGGCCAGCGTTCGCTGCCTGGCCAGCGCCGACATCAAGGCCGACGAGGCGGGCATCCGGTCGACCGCCGACGCGCTCGGCGTACCCCTGGTGACGCATCCGGCGGCGGACCTGGCGGCCGTCGACGTGCCGCACCCCAGCGAGGTGGTCCGCGCGGCGGTCGGCACGCCCAGCGTCGCGGAGGCCGCCGCGCTGCTCGGCGAGCCCGGCCGGCGCGGCGACGCGGCGCTCGTCGCGCCGAAGACCGCGTCGGCGATGGCGACCGTCGCGGTGGCCCGGCACGCCCCGCGCGGCCGGCTGGCGATCGTCGGCCTCGGCCCCGGCGCGGCCGACCTGCGCACCCCCCGCGCGGTCGCCGAGCTGCGCCGCGCCGCCGTGGTCGTCGGCCTCGACCAGTACGTCGACCAGGTGCGCGACGTGCTGCGCCCCGGCACCCGGATCCTGGCCAGCGGCCTCGGCGCGGAGGAGGAACGGGCCCGCGCCGCCGTCGCCGAGGCCGTCGCCGGGCACGCCGTGGCGCTGGTCGGCTCCGGCGACGCCGGGGTGTACGCGATGGCCAGCCCCGCCCTGGAGTACGCCGACGACCGCATCGACGTCGTCGGGGTGCCCGGGGTGACCGCGGCGCTCGCCGCGTCGGCGCTGCTCGGCGCGCCGCTCGGCCACGACCACGCGTACCTGAGCCTGTCCGACCTGCACACCCCGTGGGCGGTCATCGAGCGGCGCGTCGTCGCCGCCGCCGAGGGGGACTTCGTGGCGCTGCTGTACAACCCGCGCAGCCGCGCCCGGGACTGGCAGCTCGCCGCCGCCCTGAAGACGTTCGCCGCGCACCGGCCACCGCAGACCCCGGTCGGGGTGGTGCGCAACGCCAGCCGGCCCGGCGAGCGGGTGCACCTGGCCACCCTGGCGACCCTCGACCCGGCCGTGGTCGACATGTACAGCGTGGTGGTCGTCGGCAGCAGCCAGACC
>NZ_SMKJ01000305.1:0-7943 GCF_004348615.1 Micromonospora sp. KC207 | reverse complement strand
GCGGGGAGGCCGTCCCGCCGCTGGCCCGATCCACCCTCGACCGGGCCGCGCACCGCCGCGCCGACCCGCAGTGGCTGGCCGAGGCGTGGGAGCGGGCCCGGGTCCTGGTGCTCGACTCCGCCGACGACGGCCGGGCCCTGGTCCGTGCCGACGCGTCCCCGCCGGAGCTGGTGCTGGTCGGCCCCGGTGAGCTGCCCGGGGTGCCCCGCTCGATCCCGATGTTCCTCGGTGTCGAGCCCGACGGTGTGCCCGTGTTCGCGGTGGACAGCCCGCTGCCCGAGCTGCCCGGCACCCGCGCGGCGCACCTGCGGGAGGTCGGGCACCTGCTGGTGGACCGGGACGCCGGCATCTTCACCACCGCGCTGGCGCTCACCAACTGGCACGCCGGGCACGGCTACTCCCCGGCCACCGGCCACCCGACACGGGTGGACGAGGCCGGTTGGTCCCGGATCGACCCGGACGGCGGCCGGGTCTGGCCGCGTACCGACCCGGCGATGATCGTGCTGGTGCACGACGGGGCGGCGGGGCAGGACGGCGGCTGTCTGCTCGGCAGCAACGCGGCCTGGCCGCGCAGCAGGGGCCGTTGCCGTTACTCCTGCCTCGCCGGGTTCGTCGAGCCCGGCGAGTCGGCCGAGGCCGCCGTGGTGCGCGAGGTCCGCGAGGAGGTCGGCGTGGCGGTCGAGGAGATCGCGTACGCGGGCAGCCAGTCCTGGCCGTTCCCCGGCTCTCTGATGCTCGGCTTCCTCGCGGTGGCCGACCCGGGGTCGCCGGTGCAGGTCAACCCGGCCGAGATCGCGCACGCCCGCTGGTTCACCCGCCGCGAGATCGGCGCGACGCTGGCCGGGCGGCCGGTGTCCGTGGGCGATGGCGAGCACCTGCTCCTGCCCCCGCCGTCGTCGATCGCGCTCTTCCTGATCCACCGTTGGCTCGACGGCCACTGCTGACCGGCGGACTGCTGACCGGCGGGGGGCCGACGGTCAGGCCTGCGGGTCAGCCAACCGTCACGCCCTGCCGCAGTCGTCGCGGAGCGTGAGCGACGCGGTGCCGGGCTCAGGAGGGGGCGGGGCCCTCGAGCGGCAGGACCTTGACCCGCTGCTTGCCGCGGCGGACCGCGCCCACCGTGGACAGGGCCCGGGCCAGCAGCAGGGCGGCCTCCCGGTCCTCGGCGTGCACCACCTGGCGGCGCGGTTCGGGGGAGACGGTCTCGTCGCGCACCCGGCCACCCGTGGCCCAGGCGATCGCGATGTCGACGTCAGCGGCGGCGCGGATCTCGGTGCGAACGATCAGGAACCGCATGGTGGTCTCCGGATACGACGGTGACGGGCGGCAATCGGTGGAAGTTCCACGTCACTCTGTCGACAGATGCTACGACCGACCAGCGTCCCAGCAAATGGAACGGGACGATCGGTGTGGCGTATCCCCCGATCGGATGACGCCCGTCGCGCTCGGCCGGCGGGCCGGACGCGGGTCGGGACCGCCGGCTTCCGTCGACGGTCCCGACCCGGGCGGGGCGATCAGCTCAGGTCGAACTGCCCGCTCTTCGTGCCGGCTATGAAGCCCGCCCAGCCGGCGCCGTCGAAGAGCAGCACCGGGCCGCCACGGTCCTTGCTGTCCCGCAGCGCCACGGCCGCCGGGCCGCCGCGCAGCGGGGCCACCTCCACGCAGTTGGAGGTCTGGCTGCGGGTGCTGGTCCGCCACGGGGCACCGGCCAGCTGTCGGGCGAGGGCGGACGGCGTGTTGGGGATCTCGTTCATGGTCTGCTCCTGATTGGACTGCTCCGATGGAACGAGTGGTGCCGGGTGCCCGGGAGCGGCCCTCGACGGGGTCACCGATCCGTCAGGCGTCCGGAGTGCCGGCGGCGTTGGGTCGGCGTCGTTGCCGACCCGTGGGTCGCCGTGGACGGCCCTGCCGTCTCGGTCAGCCGCCCCGCGGCCTCGAAGAGCCAGGAGATGGTGTCCGATGCGGAGAGCGCCGCCGAGCGCAACCACTCGAAAGCCACTTTATAGGCATTTAGGGTGCTTGCCTCGGTTGACATGGCGTTGGTGAACCCACCTTCTATCGCCAGCGTCTCCGGGTCGAGCGGGTCGGCGAACCGGTAGATCGAGAACGCCGTCGGTGGGAGGTACCAGTCGCCGATCTTGGTGTCCCGTGGCAGCACGTGCAGGGTGACGTGCGGCAGCATGGCCAGGTTGCAGAGCCGGCTGAGCTGCTCCCGCAGCACCTCCGGCGGGCCGGCCCGCCGCCCCAGCGCCGCCTCTTCCAGCACCGCCGTGTAGCGCGGCGCGTCGGCGCGGCTCAACAGCGACTGCCGGGCCACCCGGGCGGCCACCTCGTTGTCCGGTGTCTCGCCGTGCTCCGAGTCGCCGGCGCCGGACTCGACCTGGTGAGCGGAGACGATCCGCAGCCGGGCGTACCCGGTGGTCTGTAGCAGCCCCGGCACCAGGACCGGGTTGTACTCCAGGATCTCCGCGCAGCCCGCCTCCAGTTCGGCGAAGCTGCGCTGCTGCGGGGTCATCACCGGGTACTTGCGCAGCCAGCCCCGCATGTCGCCGGCCTCGCCGGTGATGCCGAGCAGCTCCTCGCGTTGCGCGTCGGTCACCCCGTAGAGGTCGAGCAGGGCGGCGACGTCGTCCGGGTCAGGTCGGCTGCGACCGTTCTCCAGGCGGGACAGTTTCGACGCGGACGCCCACCCGATCCGCGCGATGACCTGGTCGCCGGTGAGGCCGGCGGCCTCGCGCAGCTTGCGCAGCTCAAGGCCCAACCTGCGGCGGCGCAGCACTGGGCTCAGTCCGGTAGGAGGCACGGTGTCCTCATCTCCGTCGACCGTCGCGAGACGCGACGGTAACTGTATGAAATTCGCCCCCCACGGTCAGTATGGACGGCGCGACCGACGTCGGAAGTCTTCGACAGGCGCGTTTCTTGCAGAAACCCCCCACCACCGCCCCGAGAAGAGGAAACCCGATGCGCACCGTCCTGGGCCGCCCCGACTTCCGACTGCTGTTCGGCGCGCTGCTAACCAGCATGGCCGCGGAGTCGATCCTGCTGCTCGCCCTCGCGATCTGGGTAAAGGACCTGACCGGCTCCGACGGACTGGCCGGCGCGACGATCTTCGCGATCATCGCGCCGATGGTCCTCGCGCCGCTCATCGGCTGGGCGGTCGACCGGCACCCCCGGCGGCCCTTCTTCGTCGCCGCGAACCTCACCACCGCAGCCCTGCTCACGCCGCTGTTCACGGTCTCCGAGGCCGGCGACGTCTGGGTCATCTACGTGGTGGCGGGCCTCTACGGGTTGTCGTACCTGACGCTGAGCGCGGCGCTGGCCGGGCTGATCCGACATATGGTCCCGGTCGAACTGCTCGCCGACGCCAACGGCGCGCTACAGACCGTGCGGCAGGGACTGCGGCTGGTCGGGCCGCTGGCCGGGGCCGCGCTCTACGCCGCAGTCGGCGGCTGGCTGCTCACCGGGCTGGCGATGGTCGGGTTCATCACGGCCGCCGCCGTGGTCGCCCTGCTGCGCACGCCCGAGGCGGCGCCGGGCGGCGGTGGGTCGCGCTGGACGGCGGAGCTGGGGGCCGGGCTGCGGCACCTGGCCAGCGAGCCGGCGCTGCGCCGCGCCCTGCTCGGCTACGGCCTCGGCTCGCTGGTGATGGGCTTCACCGAGTCGCTGATCTTCGCGTACGTCGACCAGGGCCTGCGCCGCGACGCCGCGTTCGTCGGCGTGCTGGTCACCGTGCAGGGCCTCGGCGGGTTGGTCGGCGGCCTGTTCTCCGCTGCCCTGGTGCGCCGCGCCGGTGAGGTCGGCGCGTTGGCCACCGGAGTGACCCTCTTCGGCCCGGCCGCCCTGGCCCTGGCCTATCCGAGCGTGTGGCTCGGGTTCGCCGCGCTGCTGCTGGCCGGGCTCTCGCTCCCGCTGATCACGGTGGGGCTGAACACCCTCATCCAACGGCGCACCCCGGCGGGCCTGCTGGGCCGGGTGGTCGCGGCGTCGGAGGCGCTGGTCAGCGGCCCACAGGCGATCTCGATCGGGGCCGGCGCGCTGCTCGTCGGCGTGTTCGACTACCGGCTGCTGTTCGTGCTGGTCGGCGTGGTCACCACCGCGGCTGGTGCCTTCCTCTGGCGGGGCCGCCAACTCTCCGCGCCGACCGTATCCGCTGTGCCCCACATCCCGCTGCAACGCCGGGCGGCGGAATCCGAGCCCGAGCAGCGCGTGGCCCACCCCACCCGCTGACACGCCGAACACGGTGGCCGCCCAGAACGGGCGGCCACCGTCGCGTGACGCGCGTGGCCGGTCAGCCCGGCAGACCGGCGAGGTGCTGCTTGACCTGGGTGATCGACGGGTTGGTGAGCGCGCTGCCGTCGGCGAAGCGCAGGGTCGGCACGGTCTGGTTGCCGCCGTTGACGCTCATCACGAACTCGGCCGCCTTCGGGTCCTGCTCGATGTCGACCACCCGGTAGGTGATGCCCTCCCGGTCGAGCTGCGACTTGAGCCGATGGCAGTAGCCGCACCACGTGGTCGAGTACATCGTCAACATGATCGCGTCCTCCAAGGTCCGTTCTGCCCGTCCCGTCAGGCCAGGCTAGTCGCTGCAACATCCGGGGGAGCTGAGATGATTCCTCGCTGTGGGGGTTCACTCAGGCTCGGAACGGGTGCTCGCCGGGCTGGACCCGGAGCAGCGCGCCGCGGTGACCGCCCCGGCGGGCCCGGTCTGCATCCTGGCCGGCGCCGGCACCGGCAAGACCCGGGCGGTCACCTCCCGGATCGCCCACCGGGTCCTGACCGGCGAGGTGTCCGGCCGGCACGTGCTCGCGGTCACCTTCACCGCCCGCGCCGCCGCCGAGCTGCGGGCCCGGCTCACCGCGCTCGGCGTGTCCGGTGTGCAGGCCCGAACATTCCACGCGGCGGCGCTGCGGCAGGTGCGGTACTTCGCGCCCCGGCTGCTCGCCGGGCGGGCGATGCCGGAGCTGCTGGACAGCAAGGCTCGGCTGGTCACCCTCGCCGCCGCCCGGGTCGGCCTGCGCGCCGACCGGGCCGCCGCCCGGGACCTGGCCGGCGAGATCGAATGGGCCAAGTCGTCCCTGGTGGAGCCGGGGGAGTACGTGGTCGCCGCCGCGAAGGCGCTGCGCGACACGCCGCACGAACCGGCGAAGGTGGCCGAGGTCTTCGTCGCGTACGAGAAGCTCAAGCGGGCCAACGGTGTGATCGACTTCGAAGACATGCTGCGTGCCGCCGTCTGGGGCATCGAGGAGCACCCGGACGTGGCCGAGCAGGTCCGGGGCCAGTACCGGCACTTCGTGGTCGACGAGTACCAGGACGTCAACCCGTTGCAGCAGCGGCTGCTGGAGGCGTGGCTCGGCGGCCGGGACGACCTCACCGTGGTCGGCGACGCCAGCCAGACCATCTACTCGTTCACCGGGGCCACCTCGACGTACCTGGTCGACTTTCCCCGCCGCCACCAGGGTGCGACGGTGCTTCGGCTGGTCCGGGACTACCGCTCCACCCCGCAGGTCGTCGGGCTGGCCAACGCGGTGATCTCCCAGGCCCGGGGAACCGAGGCGCGGCTGCGGCTGGAGCTGCGCGGGCAGCGCCCACCGGGCCCCGAGCCGGACCTGCGGATCTTCACCGACGAGCCGGCCGAGGCCGCCGCCGTGGCGACCCGCTGCCGGGCCCTGGTCGACGCCGGCACCCCGGCCCGGGAGATCGCCGTGCTGTTTCGCACCAACGCGCAGTCCGAGGCGTACGAGAAGGCGCTCACCGGGGCCGAGGTGCCGTACGTGGTGCAGGGCGCCGAGCGGTTCTTCGAGCGGGCCGAGGTGCGCCAGGCGATGGTGGCGCTGCGGGCCGCCACCCGCTCGATTCCCGGCGAGACACCGCTGCGCGACGCCGTGGTGGAGGGGCTGTCGGCCGTCGGCTGGGCCCCCGACGCCGCCCCGGCCGGCGGCGCGGCCCGGGAACGCTGGGAGGCGTTGGCGGCCCTGGTCGGGCTCGCCGACGAGTACGCGGCCACCCCGCCCGTGCTGCCGATCGGCGAGGCCGCCGCTGTGCAGCGCCTCGTGACGCTAACGGACTTCAACGACGAGCTGGCCCGCCGCGCCGCCCAGCAGCACGTGCCGACCGTCGAGGGGGTGACCCTGGCGTCCCTGCACTCCGCGAAGGGCCTGGAGTGGGACGCCGTCTTTCTGGTAGGGCTCTCCGAGGGCACCCTGCCCACCACGTACGCGCGGACCGCCGAGCAGGTCGAGGAGGAGCGAAGGCTGCTCTACGTCGGCATCACCCGGGCCCGGGAGTGGCTGTGGCTGTCGTACGCGGTGGCCCGCTCGCCGGGCGGCCGGGCCCGGCGGCCGTCGCGGTTCTTGCCCCAGCTCGACCGCTCCGGCGGCGCAACGGAGCGGGCCGCCGCGGCGCCCAAGCGGGCCGAGCGCCGCCGCAACCAGGTGATCTCCTGCCGGATCTGCGGCGCGACGCTGCTCGCTGGCCCGGACCGCAAGCTCGGCCGCTGCCCGACCTGCCCCTCCGACATCGACGAGGAGCTCTACGAGCGGTTGCGCGACTGGCGGGCCCGGGTGGCCGCCGCGCAGAAGGTCCCCGCGTACGTGGTCTTCACCGATGCCACCATCACCGCGCTGGCCGAGCGGCGGCCCGGCCGGCGCGAGGAACTGATCGCGATCGCCGGCATCGGCCCCCGCAAGATCGGCCTGTACGGCGAACCGGTACTGGCCCTCGTGGACGGTGCCGCGGTCGACGACGTCTGCCGTGAGAAAACTTTGGAAACCGATCCGTAAATTCGTTTGCCCTTGCCCTGTGACGAGGAATAGCCTCAGGGCGCACCTCGCGAGCAGCGCCATTCCGGCTGCTCACGGGGGTGGATACCAGTCGACTTCGAGGCACGTCAGGGAGGTGGCACCAATGGAGATCTACACCAACGAGCGTCCGCTGGCGCTGCCTGCTGCCGTCGCTCCGCTTTCGGCCGTCCGGGTGGCCCTCGCCGCTCGGCCGTCGGCTCCGCAGGTGCACCAGGTCCGGGTTCAGGCCGAGCTGAAACTGACCGTCGCGCCGCTCACCGGAGCCGAGGGGACCAGTGGCTTCACGGGCATGGGCATCGACGTCGCCGAGCAGCGCACGGATGTCCGCGGCGTTCCACCTCGAGGTAGACCGGTCTGATCACCAGACCGACCGGCTCACCTCGAGGCCGCGGAACCCGCTACCGGGATCCGCGGCCTCAGTTTTTTGCCCCGCCGAAGTACGTCGGAAATCCGATCCACGAGATCGAAGTGAGAGAGAGGTGACCGGGAGATGAGTCTGGCGTTAGCCCCCGTCGACCTGAGCGTCGAACTGGAGGCGAACCTGCCCTGCCGGAAGGTCGACCCCGACCTGTGGTTCTCCGACTCGCCCACCGAGCTCGAGCTGGCCAAGTCGCTCTGCGGGGACTGCCCGCTGCGCGTCGAGTGCCTTGCCGGCGCGGTCGAGCGGGCCGAGCCCTGGGGTGTCTGGGGCGGCGAGATCTTCGAGCGTGGCGCGGTCGTCCCGCGCAAGCGGCCCCGGGGCCGCCCGCGCAAGGAGGACGTCGCGCGTGACGCCGCGTTGAAGGTCGAGGCCGAGGCGCGCCTGGCGGCCAATGGGCTGTCCGCGTCGCGTCACGCCGTCCGGTTGGCTGCCTGACACACCCGATCCGCACCATCCCGCCGGTGCCACACCGGCCCGAGAGAGAGCCGAAACCCATGCTGCTGCACATGCCCCACGGAGCCGTCGAGATGCAACTACTCCACGAAGCGTTGTCCCGGGCCCGAATGCCCCGGCCTCAGGCCGGTCGCACCACCACGAGCACTGAGGCAACCCGTACCGCCCGTACCGTCGCGATGAGCAGCCGTACCCGGTCGGCACGCGACCTGGGCGTCCTCTAACCGATCATCACACGCGCGGGGGCGGATCGGCCGGCCGGCCGATCC
>NZ_SMKJ01000304.1:0-7973 GCF_004348615.1 Micromonospora sp. KC207 | reverse complement strand
GGGTCGCGGTGACGGGTTCGGTCACTGCCCCGCCCGGCCGGGCACGATGGTCCGGGCGGGCGGCGCGGCCGTCAGCTCGTGACGTCCTTGCGGGTGAAACGCCAGAAGGCCAGCGACCAGAACAGGGTGGCGTAGGCGATCGCGGAGATGCAGCCGCGTACCAGGTCGTCGGTCTGCACCGGCGTCGACAGCAGTCCAAGCCAGGCGTTGGCGTAGTGGGTGGGCAGGAACGCCCGGATCCCGCCGAGCGCCGTGATCTGGTCCAGGATGCTGGACAGGATCCACAGCAGCACCGCCCCGCCGACCGCGCCGAGCGCCGCGTCCGTGACGACCGAGAGCAGGAACGCCAGCCCGGCCACCGCCAGCAGGACGACCGCCAGGTACCCGAGCACGGCCACCAGCCGCAGCAGCCCCTCGGCCGGGTCGAGCTGGGCGGAGACCTCGCTGCGCAGCGGCGCCCAGCCGTACCGGAGGGTGCCGGCGAGCAGGGCGGTGCCGGCGAGCAGCAGCAGGGCCAACCCCGAGTACGCAAGCGCCACCAGCAGCTTCACCGCCAGCAGCCGGGCCCGGGGCACCGGCACGGCCAGCAGGTAGCGCAGGCTGCCCCAGCTCGCCTCGCTGGCCACCGTGTCACCGCAGAACAGCGCCACCACCACGACCAGCAGGAACGACGCGGAGACCAGCAGCGAGAAGAGGGTGAAGTTCAACCCGCCCGAGGTGGCCAGGTCGGCCAGGCTGGAGAATTCGCCACCGCCGTCGTCGTCGCCGGAGTCGAACTGGAACGCGACCAGCACGATCAGCGGCAGCAGCACCATGAACCCGAGCGCGAGCTGGGTACGCCGCCGCGACGCCTGCCGGCGGAACTCCGCCGCGAACGGCAGGGTCGCCGACGGCCGATAGCCCGCCGCCGCACCCACAGTGGAAGACGACTGCGCCATCACCGGTCCCCGCTTCCCCGAGAGTTCTCGCCCACCAGGGCGAGGAACGCGTCCTCCAGGCGGCGGCGTGGCACCACCCGGTCCACGCCGATGCCGGCCCGGACCAGCTCGGCCACCACCTCGCTGCGGGCGGTGCCGTTGGTGTCCACCACCAGCTGCCCCTCGGCGTCGGGCAGCACCCGGACGCCGGCCAGCCGGCCCAGCACGTCGCGCGCCGCTTCCGGGTCGGTCACGTCGAACAGCACGCTCGGCGACTCGCCGACGATCTCCTCCACCGGGCCGGACGCCACGATCCGCCCCTTGTTGACCACCACCGCGTGCGTGCAGGTCTGCTCCACCTCGGCGAGCAGGTGGCTGGAGACCAGCACCGCCCGGCCCTCGGTGGCGTAGCGCTGGAGCACCCGGCGCATCTCGGCGATCTGCGGCGGGTCCAGGCCGTCCGTCGGCTCGTCGAGGACCAGCAGCTCGGGCAGGCCGAGCATGGCCTGGGCGATGGCCAGGCGTTGCCGCATGCCGTGGCTGTACTTGCGGGTCCTGCGGTGCACCGACTCGCCGAGCCCGGCGATCTCCAGCGCCTCGTCGAAGTGCGCGTCCGCCCACGGCCGGCCGGTGGCCCGCCAGTACGCCTTGAGGTTCTCCAGCCCGGACAGGTGGGGCAGGAAGCCGGGCCCCTCGACGAGCGCGCCGATGCGGGACAGCACCGGCGAGCCGGGCACCAGCCGCCGGCCGAAGACGTAGATCTCCCCGGCGGTGGGCTGGGTCAGCCCCATCAGCACCCGCAGTGTGGTGGTCTTGCCCGCGCCGTTGGGCCCGAGTAGGCCGACGACCTGGCCGGGGTGCACCTCGAAGTCGACGTTCGACACGGCGACGAAGCCGTCGGCGTACTCCTTGCGCAGTTGGCGCACAACCAGCGGCGTGCCCGCGTACTCGGGATGCACGGAGCTGTCCTGGCGACGGTGCCGGCGGCGGGCGATCAGGACGACCGCCACGAGCCCGACCGCGATGGCGGCCAGCAGCCCGGCCAGCACCCAGCGCCAGACGGTGGCCGTGGTGGGGATCGGCACGCCGGCCACGGTCGGCAGCACGAGCGGATTGTCGCCGGCCGCCACCGTGTAGACCGCCGGCTCGACCGGCGTCGTGTACGCCTGGTCGGACGTCGCCACCACGACCCGCAGCCGGTGCCCGGCCTCGACCCGGCGGACGATCGCCGGCAGGGTGACGGTGACCGGCTTCGCGGCCTCGATCTGCGCCGGCAGGCCGGTGAGCCGGACCGGGGCGACCAGCCCGTTGGACAGCGTCGCCGCGCCCTGCGGGTCGACGTCGTAGAGCTTCACGAACAGCACCGCCTCGCCGGTGGCCGAGGCCGCCCGCAGCGTGACGGTCGGCGACCCGGCCACGTCCACCGCCTCGGGCAACGGCGCCGACTCGAACCGGGCGTGCTGGCCGGGCACGTCGCCGGCCACCCTGCCGAGCAGCGAGCCGAGCGCGCCGGCGAACGGCACCGAGGAGATGGCCGCCGGGTTGCCGTTCGGCGGGTTGGCGATCGGCTGGGCCGGCCCGGTCACCGCGACCTCGCGACGCGCGTCGCCGCCCAGGCCCGGATAGTCGGTGGTGCGGTAGCCGGTGGCGACCAGGCCACGGTCGAGGGCGTCGAAACCGGCGATCCGGGAGTACGTGAAGTCGTCGCCGGGGGCCGCGCCCTCGCCCTTGACGTAGTGGTCGAGCCACTGCACGGTCAGGTACTTCACCCGGTCGGAGTCGTTGCGCGGCCCGTCGCCGCCGTCGTGGCCGCCGGTGAACCAGGCCACCCGGACCGGGGTGCCGGCCGCGGCGATCCCGCGCGCGTTGGCGTCGGCCTCGGCGAGCGGGAAGAGGGTGTCCGCCTCGCCCTGTACCAGCAGGGTCGGTGCCTTGATCCGGTCGAGCACGCCGGCCGGGCTGGACCGGCGGAGCAGGTCCACCGCCGCCTGATCGCCCCGCCCGGTGGCGGCGATCCGCAGGTACGCGGCGCAGACGTCGGCGGCGAACCGACCGCAGGACGGGTCGGCGGCCCCGGTCGGGGCGGGCCCCGGCCCGGTGCCCGGCCCCGCGCCCGGCGGGCCCGCCGACGCGGGGACATCCTCGGGCTGGGCAGCCGAGCCCCCGGAGAACCCGGCCGGGTCGGAGCCGGCTGCGCCGCCGCCGAAGAACAGCCCGGCCCAGCCCTTCTTGAACACGCCGGAGGTGGCGGGCCCGCCGGTGCTCTCGGGCAGGAACGCGCGGGACAGGTCGTTCCAGGTGATCATCGGGACGATCGCGTCGACCCGCTTGTCCTGGGCGGCCAGCAGCAGGGCCAGGCCGCCGCCGTACGAGCCGCCGACCACGCCGACCCGGGGGTCGCCGGCGGCGTCGGTGCGCACCTCGGGGCGGGCGGCCAGCCAGTCCAGCAGCCGCTCGGCGTCCCGGACCTCGTGCTCGGGGCTGTCCAGGTGGATCTGGCCGCCGCTGCGGCCGAAGCCACGCGCGGTCCAGGTGAGCACCGCATACCCCTGGCCGGTCAGTTCCTCGGCGTCGGACCGGACCGACTCCTTGGTGCCGCCGAAGCCGTGCGCGAGCAGCACCGCCGGCACCCTGCGATCGGCCGAGGCACCGTCGGGCAGGTAGAAGGTCGTGTCCAGGTCGACCGGCTCGTCGCCGGTCGGGCCGGAGCGGACGGTGATCATCGCGGGCTCGGTGCGGAAGCCGGCCTCGCCGGGACGGGCCGCCCACAGCACGGCGGCGGCCAGCAGCACGGTCGCCGCCGCTCCGGCGACGATCCGGCGGCGGCGGGTGGCCAGGGCCCGTCGGACCGGTACGGCCGACAACGGCGATCTCATGCGGCAACGGTACGGGGAGGTTTCTGAGCGTTCGCTGAGATCCTCCGTACGTCCGCTCGGTCTGACCGATCGGCGACAATATCCGGTCGATTGCGCAGCGTCCAGCGCAGCACAGTGAGATGAATTCGGATCATGTGAATTCCGATGTTCAACCTAAACCGCATCTATCAGCCCATGTAGACCGGACTGTCTCCACCGAGGGTGCCCCGGCGATAGACGAGAGGTGACATCGCTCGAAGTGACGCAAAACTGACCGGCTGACGGCTCTGTGTGCCGGTGCAGGTCCGCTAGTTTCCGGTCCGGTGAGCGGGACGCTCGGCAACCCCGGCACCTGCCCATTTCCGCCGTCGCCGGAGGAGAACACATGACCGTCCCCGCGCAGCGGGGCCCTCGACGGCCCTCCCTGTCCGGCCGCGTGCTGCCGCTGCTGCTCGTGGTGGCGCTGCTCGCCCCGATGGCGTTCCTCTTCGTCCAGCAGCACCGCCTCACCAGCGACGACCGCGACCTGTTGGCCCGCGAGCGGCGGGGTGTGGAGTACCTGCGCGCCCTCGGCCCGCTCACGCTCGCCCTGGTCGACGCCCAGTCCGCCGCCATCGCCGGCCGGACCGTGTCCCGGGAGGCGCTGAACCGGACGGTGGCGGACGTCGCTGCCATAGACACCCGCGTCGGCAACGAGCTGCGCACCCACGAGCGGTGGACCGGGCTGCGGGCCAAGCTGGAGGCGCTGCCCGAAAAGGGGCTCACCGACCCGCAGGCGACCTTCGCCGCGTACGGCGAGGCCACCGACCTGCTGCTGGCCCTGCACCGCAAGGTGCGCGAGGGCTCCGGGCTGATCCGGGACCAGCAGGCCGACTCGTTCTACCTCCAGGACGCGATCAGCGACGAACTGCCCGAGTCGGTGGTGGCAACCGGCCGACTCGCCGACCTGGCCACCGTCGCCTCCAGCCTCCCGGTCGCCGAGCGGATCGCCCTGGTGCCCCGGTTGGGTGCCCTGTGGACGAGCGCCATCGGCCCCGCCAACGACCTGATCACCAACCTGCGCGCGGCAGTCGACAGCACGGACAGCACCAACCTCGGCGCGAGCGTGCTCAACCACCTGGACACCTACCAGCGCGCCATCGAACGGCTCGGCGCGCTCGCCGCCCCGGCCTCGGCGTCCAGCGTGACGGACGAGTCGGCAGCGACCCGCGCGCTCGCCAACCTCGCCGCCGCCCGGACCGCCGCGCAGAACGCCACCAGGCAGCTCCAGCCCGTCATCCTCGACGAGTTGGACACGCTGCTGGCCGACCGGCTCGACCGGCTCGACCGGGACCGGCGGCTCACTGGCGGGGCAGCGGGGACGGCGGCCCTGCTGCTCGCCACGCTCGGCGCGGTGCTGGTCGCCTCGGCCCGCCGCGCCCGCCGCGCCGAGCGGGACCGCCGGGCCGACGGCGGCGACGCGGACCCGCCGGCCGACGGCTCCGGCTGGGAACCCCCGGCCGGCTCCCGGCCAGCCGCACCGATCGGCACGCTCGCCCCGGCCGAGCCCCGGATGCTTCAGCCGGCCGGGCAGGGTCGCGTCGCCGGTGCCGAGCGGTGGGGGCCCTTCGATGCTCGGTAGGCTCCGCATCCGGGGCAAACTCGCCCTGCTCGTGGTCATCCCGCTGCTCAGCATGGTCGGGCTCGCCGTGCCGATCGTGCTCGACCGGGTCGCCGCCGCCGAGCGGGCGGAGGGCACCGCCGAGATTGTCCGGGTGGCCAGCCGGGTCGGCAGCCTGGTGCAGGACCTCCAGCAGGAGCGCCTGCTCTCCGTCGGTCTGCTGCTCGGCCAGGTGTCCCGTACCGAGCTGATCCAGAAGTCGGCCGCCGTGGACGACCGCGTCGCCGACATCCGCGCCGAGCTGCGCGGCCAGCTCACCGACCAGGTCACCACCGCCCTCGACGGGGTACGGCGGCTCGCCGACATACGCACCGCCGTGCTCACCGGCCAGGCCACTGCGGCCCAGGTCATAGACGCCTTCGCCCCGCCCTCCCTGGCGCTGATCGACTCGCTGCGGCTGGCCTGGCAGGTGGACACCACCACCCCGGCCGGTCAGCAGGTGCTGGCCCTGGACCTGCTGCTGCGCGCCGACGAGAGCCTGGGCGCGTGCGCCACCCTGATCGTCCTGGTCAAGGCGACCAACGACCCGAAGACCGTCGCCAGCTACGTCGCCTGCATGGCCGCGCTGAGAGTGGACACGATCCGGTTCCGCAGCCTGATCACCCCGGAGCAGTTGGCGCTGGCCCTGCTGAACGACACGGCGGTGGCGGCCCGGACCAGCCCGACGTTCGTCGCCGACAGCGCGAGGAACCCCGTCGCCGCCGTCGCGGCGGTGCCGCTGGACACGCTCTTCCTCTCCGTGCGGTCGATCATCACCATCGGTCAGTTCGTGGAGAAGAAGATCGCCGCGGACGTCACCACGCAGGTGCGCGCGGAACAGCGGCGGGCACTCGCCGCCGCCTGGGTGGTCGGCGGCACGGCGGCCCTGGTGCTGCTCACCGTGGTGCTGCTCAGCATGGTGGTGGCCCGGCTGGTCGCCCGCCCGCTGACCCGACTCACCCGCTCCGCCGACCGGGTCGCCCGGGCCGCCGAGGCCGAGCTGGTGCGGGTCGTCGACGACGAGAGCGAGAACGTACCGCCGGTCCACCTCGACCCGGTCGACACCCTGGGCCGCGACGAGATCGGCGACCTGGCCCGCGCGTTCGATCGCGTCCAGACCACCGCCGCCCGGCTGGTGGAGCGGCAGGTCGCCGGCCGGCGCAACGTGGCACAGATGTTCGGGCACGTCGGGCGGCGTACGCAGAACCTGGTGAGCCGGCAGATCGCGCTCATCGACCGACTGGAGCAGCAGGAGACCGACCCCGGGCGGCTGGAGCACCTGTACCGGCTGGACCACGTGTCCAGCCGGCTGCGCCGCAACGCGGGCAGCCTCGTGGTGCTCTCCGGCTCGACCGGCACCGACGGGCACGTCGCCCCGGTGCCGCTGCCCGACGTGGTCCGCCTCGCGCTCGGCGAGATCGAGGACTACACCCGGGTCGACATGCAGGTCCCCGCCGGGGTGTCGGCGGCGCCGGCCACCGTGGGCGACCTCGTGCTGGCGCTGGCCGAGCTGATGGAGAACGCCACCGTCTTCTCCCCGCCCCACACCCGGGTTGTGGTGACCGCCGCGCCGACCGAGCACGGCATGCGGCTGTCGGTGGTGGACCACGGCATCGGGATGACCGAGGAGCGGCTGGCCGAGGAGAACTCCCGGCTCACCCAGCGGGAACGGCTCGACCTCGCCCCGACCGAGGTGCTCGGCCTCTTCGTGGTGGGCCGGCTCGCCCGCCGGCACGGCTGGACCGTGGACCTCATCCCGACCCCGGGCGGCGGGATCACCGCCCGGGTGGAGGTCCCGTCGGCGCTGCTGGTCCTACCGCCCGCCGACCGGGTCGGGGCCACGGTGGCCCGGGCGACCGTGCCGGATTGGCCGGTCACGTCCGGCCGGGCGCTGGCCGCCGTCGCCGCCTCGCCCCACCCCGCGCCCATCGGCACCGAGCCGGTCGACGGGACCCTGGCGCTCGGCGTGGACCGCGAGCTGCTCAACCGCGCCACCCGGTCGATGAAGTCGGGCGACTCGTGGAACGCCTTCGGGGCGGTCGCGGAGCCGGCAACCACGGCCACCAAGTACCCGCAGGCCGCAACGCCCACCCTGGACGCCCCGCCGACCGTCGGGGGCACTCCGGCCGCGCCCGGCGCCGTCGCTCCCCCGGCGGTGCCCGGCACGGTCCGGCCATTCGGTGCCGCCGGGCCGGTCGGCGGGGCCGGCGTACCCGACGCCACGCCGGTCCTGCCGGCGCGAACCCGGCCCGCCTCCCCGACCGGCCCGCTGCTCGGCAACCAGCCGGCCGACCTGCCCGGGCCTGAGGCCGGGGCAAGCGGGCCGGTGGCCGGGGCGCTGCGGAACACGTCCGGCATCCGCCAGCGGGTGCCCGGCGCGAACCTGCGCCCCACCGCTCCGGTCGTCGGCCCGGTGGACGCCACCACCGCCGACCCGGCCGCCGCCCGCGCGCTGGTCGAGGAGTTCGAAGCCGGGGTACGCCGGGCCGAACTGCACCGCCCGGCCGGCGGCCCGGCCACGGCGCCCCCGGTCCTGTCTCCCCCCGCCGCGGCTCCCCCGGT
>NZ_SMKJ01000303.1:0-8013 GCF_004348615.1 Micromonospora sp. KC207 | reverse complement strand
GGGCAGGGCTGAGGCGGCCCACAGCTCATCGAGCGCGGAGTCGATCTCGAACCCGGCCTTGGCCGGCACCGCGCCGCCCTCGCGGATCAGCCATCCGGCGACGTCTGCGCGGTGCTCGGTGAGCAGCTGGCCGGCTCGTCGCAGGATCGCCGCCCGTCCGGTGGCGGGCGACCCGGCCCAGCCCGGCTGTGCGGCGTGGGCCCGGCGCACGGCGTCGGCGATGTCTGCGGGGCTGGCCCGGCCCACGGTGGTGAGCACCTCCCCGGTGGCCGGCGAGGTGACGTCCAGCGTGCCGCCGGCCGGGGGCTGCCAGCCGTCGCTGTAGACGGTGCCGGCCGGCACCGTCAGGGTCTGCTCCGATGTGGTCATGCGGTCTCCTCCGGTTGCCGGTGCCCGGTGATCGGCACGTCGATCAGCAGTGGGGCGTCCCGGGTGCCGGCCTTCGCCACCGCCTCGGTGAGTTCGGTGGTGTCGCGGACGCGAATGGCGCCCATCCCGAAGAACGCCGCCGCCCGGGTGAAGTCCAGCGCCGGCGGGCCGAGGTCCAGGCCGAGGTAGCGGCCCTGTCGGCTGGACGGCCCGCCGATGCCGTCCAGGGTGTCCTTGAGGGTGCGGTACTCACCGTTGTTCATCACCACGAACGTCACGGGTACGCGGTAGCGGACCGCGCTCCACAGGCCCTGTAGCCCGAACATCGTGCAGCCGTCGCCGAGCACCGCCACCACGGGCCGGCGCGGGTCGCCGAGGCGGTGGCCGACAGCCGCGCCGATGCCGGAGCCGAGCCCGCCGCCGACGGTGTGCACGTACGACCCGGGCCGGTCGAGGCGCAGCACCCGGCGCAGCAGGACGCCGGTGGTGATGGCCTCCTCGACCAGGACGGCGTCGTCGGGCAGTCCGGTGGCGACGGCGTACGCGGCGGCGTACGGATCGATTGGCGCGGGTCCACGGCGGTCCCGGAACTGCTGGTCGGCTCGGGCTCGCCGGGCGGCGCTGCGCCGGGCGGCCTCGGCCGTGCGCCGCGCGGAACCGGCGGCGGGGGGGTCGAGCAGTTCGGCCAGGGCCTCCAGGGAGACCCGGATACCGCCCACCAGTCCCCGGTCGGCGGCGAAGTTGCGCCCGATCTCGGCGGCATCGCTGTCCAGCTGCACCACCCGGATCCCGTCGGGCAGGGGATGCTCGGGGGTGTAGTGGTGCGGGGTGAACGCGTGGCAGCCGACGATGAACACGATGTCGTGGCCGGTGAGTGCCGCGCGGATGGCCGCGTGGGTGGCGGGCAGCGTGCCGGCGTGCAGCGGATGGCCGCCTGGGAAGTCGACGCCGTCGTTCATCGGCTGGTGGTACACGGTCGCGCCGAGCCTCTCGGCGACGGCCACGAGTGCGGGAACCGCCCCCTCCCGCCCGACTCCGTCACCGGCGACGACCACCGGGGCCTGCGCGGCCTCGAGCAGCCGTGCGGCCTCTGCGAGGCCGGGTGCCGCGCCGGGCGGGGCGACCACCGAGCGGGCCGGCAGCCACACGTCGGTGGCCTCGGCCATCAGGTCCATCGGCAGGGAGAGGAACACCGGGCCCGCCGGGGGCCGGGCGGCGAGCGCGAAGGCCCGGCGCAGCAGCAACGGCAGGTCGTGCGCGTGCTGCACGTCGAAGGCGTGCTTGGCCACCGGGCGGGCGATGCCGACCAGGTCGCCGGCGAGCATCGGATCCTGGACGAGGTGCCGGCGGTCCTGCTGCCCGGCGGTGACCACCAGCGGGGTGCGGGACCGGGCGGCGTTGAGCATGCCGACCAGGCCGTTGGCGAGGCCGGCGGCCACGTGCAGGTTGACGAAGCCGGTCCGGCCGGTGGCCCGGGCGTACCCGTCGGCCATCGCCATCACCGAGGCCTCCTGCAACCCCAGCGTGTACTCGAACTCGGGCCGCTCGGCGAGCGCGTCGAGCAGCGGGAGCTCGGTGGTGCCGGGATTGCCGAAGATCCGGGTGACGCCCTCCTCGCGCAGCACCGCGAACAGCGCCTCCAGCGGCGTCATCCGTGCATCCCGTGCAGTGCCGCCCGCCGCACCTTGCCGAGCACGTCGTCGCTGTAGAGCCGGCGGGCCTGCTCGCCGGCGAAGGCGGCCAGATACTCGCGGAACCGCTCCGGTGGCTCCTCGGCCAGGCCGAGCATGCGCCGGTTGGCGACGACGGCGGGGGCGCTCAGCTGCTCGGCGGCCCGCGCGGTGACCGCTTCGATCTCCCGCGGGTCGGCCACCTCGTCGCAGAGCAGCCGCGCGTCCGGCTCGTGGGCCCAGACCTTGCGGCCACCCAGGATCATCTGCCGGGCGATCCGGCTGCCGGCCCGGCGGATCAGCCGCAGGTTGGACGCGCCGGGCACGATGCCCTCCTGCGCCGCGGGCAGGCTGAAGTACGCGTCCGCCGCGGCGATCACCCGGTCGAAGACCATGGCCAGTTGGGCGCCGCCACCGATGGCGAACGACTCGACCACCGCGACCCACGGCTTCTGCACCGTCGGGGACCCGTCGCCGGTGAACAGACCACGAACGATCTTGTTGAGGTAGCCGAGTTCCCGGGCGAGCAGGAAGTCAACGTACGAGATCCGGCCGCGATGCAGATCGCGCAGGTTGATGCCGGC
Organism: Micromonospora sp. KC207; assembly: GCF_004348615.1. Lineage (NCBI taxonomy): Bacteria > Bacillati > Actinomycetota > Actinomycetes > Micromonosporales > Micromonosporaceae > Micromonospora > Micromonospora sp. KC207. The sequence goes on along the minus strand of NZ_SMKJ01000303.1, from coordinate 5,390 downwards.
GCTGAAGACCCGCCGCCCGGCGTATCGAGGGTGCGACATCGGGGCACCCCGCAGCACGCCGACCCGGGTCGCCGGGTCCAGCAGCACGAGATCGACCGCGGTCTCCATGTCCTCGGCGAGCCGGTTGTCCTCGGCGTTGAGGCAGCGGTCGTTGTGCACCTCCAGCGTGGTCACGCCGTCGGAGCGGCTGAGCCGGACGGTGCCCAGCTCTGCCTGCCCGGCACGCGCGAACGACTCGGCCAGGCCCAGCGAGCGCGGCGCCGGCGCCAGCATCGACTCGACCAGGTGCTCGCCCTCCCGGGGGACGGCGAGCAGGGCGCCGAACAGGATGCCCTGGTCGATCTCGCGGCCCTCCTTGCCGGCCTGCTCGTGACGAAGCTCCGCGGCGATCTGCTCGGCGGTCGGCACCAGGCCGGGGACGAGTTTGGCAGCGCCGAAGGCCACCTCGGGCAGCCGGAGCCGGCCGGTGAGGTCACCGGTCAACTCCCGGTAGAGTGCCGCGGCGTGCCGGCGGACGAACCCCTCGCGCAGTGCTCGACAGTCGGCGTGCACCCGGTCGGCCAGTTCCTGCTGCCGGGGCTCGCGGCCGGCGCGCGGTGGGAGATCGGCCAGGACCTCCTCGGCGCCGCCGATGAACTCGGTCAGTACGCGGGCGTCGGTCGCCCGGTCGCCGTGCAGGGCGGGTATCGCCAGCGTTCCGGTCATCGGGGGCCGCCTGTGCCGGCGCGCAGGGCCCGGTCGCAGGCGGCCAGGTGGACGCCGAGCGCCTCCTCGAAGCTGGTGTGGGTGGCGTCCAGCAGCAACTGGCGCCGGATGGCCAGCGCGGATCCGTCGACCGCCCGGTCCGCGAGGAGCTGTGCAGCGCGGGCCGCCGGGTCCTGGCTCACCTCGTCGACGACCATCAGTTCGGCCGCTCGTTCGGCGGTGAGCACCGAGCCGAACAGCGCCAGCCGGCGGGCGACCGCCGCGCCGACCTGGTTCGCCAACCGGTACAGCGCCATGCCGGGCCAGAAGGCGCCGGCACCCGGCAGGGCCACCGTCGCGCCGGGCACGGCGATCCGGTAGTCGCTGGCGAGCAGGATCTCCAGGGCCGCCCCGCCGACCGGGCCGTCGACCAGGGCGACGGTCACCGCCGCGGAGCGTTCCAGCCGGCGCAGGACCCGCTCCCACTTGTTGACCACGTGAATTCCGGCCTCGCCGGGCCACGCGACCGGCGGGATGCCGGTCAGCCGCACCACCGCCACCGCCGCTTCGCCGGCCTCGATCCGGTCGCAGAGGCGGGCGAAATCCGCGATGAGCGGGCCACCAAGTAGCTGCGCCGTGTCCACGGTGAGCTCGATCCGTACTGGGTCGTCCCGGTCCAAAACCAGTGCGGGGGTCACGCTGTCAGTCATGCCGCTGTCTCCTTCAGCCTCTTCTCGCGTCGTTCACCAGCGGATGAGCGCGGTCTCGATGGTCGAGCCCGGCCCCATGGTCATCAGCACGCCGTACTCGCCCGGGCGCGCGATGCCCTCCTCCAGCAGACGCGCGTAGGAGAAGAGGAACGAGCCGCTGGACAGGTTCCCGTAGTCCCGCAGGACGCCGCTGGTGTGCCGGACGTCGTGCCGGGTGAGACCGAGATTGACCATCATCGAGTCGATGACCTTCTTGCCACCCGAGTGGATCAGCCAGTGAGCGATGTCGCTGCGCCGCAGCCCGGTGCCCGCCAGCAGATCGCCGAGCACCTGCTCGGCGTGCGCGCCGACGACGTAGGGGATGTCGCGGTCCAGGAAGAAGCTGAACTTGCCGGCGTCGTCGTCCCAGTCGAACCGCATGGCGTCGACGGCGTCGGGAATGATGCAGCTGGCGAACCGCAGGACGACCGGGCCAGCCGGCGCGTCCGGGGAATCCTGGTCGGCGATGATCGCGGCGGCCGCCGCGCCGTCACCGAAGAGGCTGTTCACCACGGAGGTACGCATCGTGCCGTCGAAGACGTACGCGGCCGAACATGCCTCCACGCACACCATCAGCGCGAGCTCGCCGGGGTGTGCCGCCGCCCAGGTGGCCACCGCGGTGAGCGCGTTGAGCCCGGCGTTGCAACCCATCCCGACCACGTCCAGGCGGGACGTGCTGACCGGCAGCCCCAGCTCCTTGATCAGCAGGGCGCTGAAGCCGGGCGTGAGCAGGCCGGTCGAGGAGACGCAGCACAGGTAACGCACGTCGGCCAGCGCCATGTCGGCGTTCTTCAGGCACTCCTGCAGCGCCCGGCTGCCGATCTCGATGCCCTCGCTCCTGTGCTTGCCGAGCAGCTCGCCCTGGGTCTCCATGCGCCGGGAGCCGTCCGGCCCGGTGGGCGGCAGGGTCAGGAAGCGGCGCTGGATCGCGCTGCTGCGGAACACCGACCGGATCTTGGGGTCCTCGATCCGGAAGATGTCGAGCAGTTCCTCCTGCGTATAGCTGAACGGCGGCACCGCGGTTCCCACGCCGGCGATGCGGGGCAGCGCCCCGGCGAGAACGGAATCCGGCGCGAGGCGATCGCGCCTCGTTCCGGTGTCGGCGACCTGCAGCACGTTCGTCACGGCGGCACCCCTCTTCGTGAGATCGGTGTGGGACGACCAGGTCCGTTCCGGACGCTACGGTCGCCGCGAACGGCGTCCCCACCCCTAGGGACCGGTAAAGCGGGAAGCCGCTCCCCTCATCGGGCTTCCGGCGCGGGTGCCCGCGGGCACGATGACCAAAGGGCACACCCGGACGAGTGGTGAGAGGCGGGGAAATGACCGTGGTGACGCAGTTCGCGGGACCGGGCCCGCTGGTGGTGGGCCTGGGTGGGACGACGCGGCCCGGCTCCACGTCGGAGCGGGGCCTGCGAGCCGCGCTGCGGGTGGCCGAGAGCCTGGGAGCGCGTACGGTCTGCTTCGACGGTCGCTTCCTGGCCGGCCTGCCGGCGTACGCTCCGGAGCAGCCGGACCGCACCGCGGCCGCGGTCACCCTGGTCGAGGCGGTGCGCGCCGCCGACGGGCTGATCGTGGCGACGCCGGCCTACCACGCCGGCATCTCCGGCCTCGTCAAGAACGCGCTGGACTACCTGGAGGACCTCAGCGTGGACGAGCGGCCGTACCTGGACGGGCGGGCGGTCGGCTGTGTGGTGGCGGCTCTGGGCGGACAGGCGCTCGGCTCCACCCTGGACTCCATGCGCGCCGTCATCCACGCCCTGCGCGGGTGGCCGGCACCGGTGACCGTGTGCCTGGAGAGCGGCCAGGTGTCGTTCGGGCTGGACGGCGCGTGCGGGGATCCGAAGACAGCGATGCGCCTCGACCTGCTGGGCCGGCAGGTGGTCGGTTTCGCCGCCGCGCAGTGCGTGGCCACCGCCGGGCTCGCCCGGCGGCGCTGAGCGTCCGCACGGCGGCGCGCCGGACCCGCAGGGGCATCCGGCGCGTGCGCCTGCCGGCGGTGCTTCAGCCCAGGAACGCGTGCAGCGTCTTCTCGCCCGGTTCGCAGGCTGCCTGCAGCGCCTCCCGGACCGCCGGTTCGAGCCGCGCCGCGCCCCGGGTCCGGCTCGGGTCGATCTCCGCGCGGGCGGCCGTGAGCCACGCCGGGTCCGCGGCGACGCCGAGGAACCGGGCCAGCCGGGTGAGCTCCCGCTCCGGGTCCTCGAGCAGGGACTCGAAACTCAGCGCCGTCCGGCTCTCGGCCGGGACCGCGCGCAGCGCTTGACACCCTTCGATGATCATTTCGGACCACATCTCCCCGAAGACCTGCGCCGGGATCCGGTAGTCGTGGAAGGCCCGCGCGTCGAACGGCGGCACCAGCAGGTCCACGAGCTCATCCGGCACCCGGGCCATCGTCTCCGGGTTGAGCTGCGCCGGTGAGGCGACGCCGGCCAGGCGGGCGGCCTGCCGGGCCAGCGCGGTCAGCCGGAAGCCGACGTGCCGGCTCATCGAGTCGGCACAGTCCGGCCCGCCGCGATGGATGTGCACGAAACGCGCGCCGGGGAAGTGCCGCCGCAACTCGGGCACCAGACTCAGTGAGGCGCCGGAACGCTCCACCACGACCGGCCGGCCCAGCCGGTCGGCCAGCAGCTCGAAGAACGCGGTGTACTGCTGGCCGGCGGGGCGGGCCGGCCACGCCGGCACCTCGGCGGCAAGCTCGTCGAAGAGCCGGTCGGGGTCCTGGCTGAGCATCGGCAACGTCATGTGCGAGATCATCGGTACCCCGGTCTCGGGGCGGAAGCGCCCGCTCTCGTACGGATAGGTGAGCTCCGGGGCACGCAGCCCGTCGCGCACCATCGCGTCGAGGTACGCGTCGTTCGCGGAGAGCAGCTCCCAGAAGGCGGCACCGTCGAGCTCGCCCAGTGGCATCCCGTCGCGCCGCACGGTCAGCGCGGCGAAGAACTCGCTGACGCTCAGCACAACGGGGTGCCTCCGCAACAGCCGGGACACGAGAGTCGACCCGCAGCGGCCGCTTCCGACGATGAACGTGACAGCCATCAGTGCCTCCATGCTCGTCGCGGGACACCGCCACGGCGAGGGTCGCGGGCGGCTCACCTTCCGACGCTAGGAAGCACCGGACTCTCGAAGGAGCCCCTATCCGGACACATCGTCCCCTACGGTGCCGGCGAAATCGGTCATGATCGGTCATGACCAAACCACTCGGGCCACCGCGAAGAGCCCTTGCGACCTTGCGACCATCAGGCTGTCCGGTGGTGGCGGTCAGGCGGGGTGCGATCAGGGCCCACCGCGCGTCGATGCGCAGGGTGTCGCAGATCCGCTGCCAGGTTCCGTCCATCGCCCATCGAAGCTGGCGGTCGCGAACGAATGCGTCACCGGGGGATTTCCCGCAGCAAGCGGCGGAACGGAGGCGCTGACCAGGAGCCCCGGATCACCGTGGATCTCCAGCGCCACCCGCCCGCCCCGCAGCAGCCGGTAGCTGCGCGGCTAACCTCGGACGCGCCGCTCACGGCCTGCCCTCCGCTCCGCTGGCCTGCACGAGGCATGCGGGCATCATCGGATCGTCCTTGAGGCACGCCGTCGCGGAACCCGTCGGGTCAGCACGGGGTGCCGCCATGGCCCTGGAGGTTGTCCCGGTCGGGCACGGGGACACCGGCCGCAGTGAAGGGGTCGAGGAGCACGCGGTACCGAGCCTCGGTCAGTTCCATGCGCTTGTGTACGGCCCTGGCGGCAATGACGCAAGCAGACTTGCTGTCCGAGTGAAGGCTTGCGCGGGCCTGCTCCAGCTCGACGGCACGGGGAAGCACCGCCGATCTGACGGCGTGGTCGATCGAGGAGGTGAGCAGCGCTGTCCGACAGTCGACAGTGGCCGGTCCCGTCTTCGGAGCCCCCTCGGCCGGGATCGATGCTACAACGATGGGTGTCGACAGTTGTCCTCCGTCGTGGAAGGGGCACCACATGAGG